>JAUIMA010000156.1 GCA_030432675.1 Candidatus Hydrogenedentota bacterium
GCATTTATGATTGAGCAGTTGTCAGGTAGAAACGTCTTCGCTGTTTTCGGGGGGGTCCGGGAGATAACGTGGGTGCGTGATGGTAGGCTGCGCTGCCAAGGGGCCTTTTCCCACCCGATACTAGCCGGATGTTTTTGGGCAGCAGTAATGCCGTTCATGATGGGTCTGTTCGTTTCAGGGCGGAAATGGTTGGCGTCACTTGGACTCGTGGCTTCTGGAATTATTGTGGTGACCTGTGCCTCCAGCACACCCATCATGTCGGTGGCGTTCGGTTTTCTCGGCTTGTTGTTTTTCATCTATCGAGAGAGAATCAGGCTCATAAGGTGGGGCTTCTTGGGCGTTTTGATAGCGCTTCATTTCATTCGTGAACAACCGGTATGGCACCTGCTGGCTCGGGTCAATGCAATAGGTGGTTCCACGGGTTGGCATCGCTACAAGATCATGGATGCGACTATCAACAACTTTTCGGAGTGGTGGCTCTTGGGCGAGAGAAACCCGATGGGATGGGGCGTCTGGGAGATGAGAGACATTACTAACCAGTACATATTAGAGGCGCTGAGGGGAGGGGGGATTACCTTGATTTTATACATCGTTATGTTGGCCCAAGCATTTCGCATGGTTGGAGCAGCTCTTCGCGGAATCGGCAATGACCCCACGAAAGAATTTTCGGTGTGGTGTATCGGGGTAGCTTTGTTTGTGCACTCGGTGACGTTTTTTGGTGTTTCCTACTTCGGGCAAATCATAATGCTCGTCTATCTCACTTTGGCGATGATCGGGAGTCTTCCTGGAGTAGTAGCGCAATTAGCACCAGCTTTACCTAGTACGCCTGTTGCTTGCCAGGACGTAGATTCGACAAAGTTGGGAGGGATTCGTTGGAGATGAACGAGTCAGAGGATTGCTCTATCACTGTTGTGAGCTTCAATACACGGGAAATGACTGTGGCATGCGTTGCATCTGTATATGTGGACGCGCACAATCTTTCCGCCAATGCCATTCTGGTAGACAATGCCTCGTCCGACGGCTCTGCGGAAGCGATCGCGGAGCAGTTTCCAGAGATTCGTCTCATAGCGAGCGAAAGCAATCTTGGCTTCGCTGCCGCCAATAACCTGGCTGCGCGCGAGGCGACGGGGCGATACATTCTACTTCTCAATCCCGATACGGTCGTGCTTAATCAGGCCATCGACCGTCTGGTCGCGTTTGCCGATGCGAATCCCGACTTCGGTATTTACGGCGGTCGAACGGTGTTTGAAGATGGCTCACTAAACCCGACGTCGGTCTGGCGAAAACCCACGGTTTGGAATATGTTCTGTCGAGCCACAGGATTGAGCGCGATGGCGAAGAATTCACCCCTGTTTAGTGACGATATGTATGGGGGCTGGGAGCGAGATTCTGTTCGCGAGGTGGATATGGTCAGCGGGTGCTTCTTGCTGATTCGGCGTGCGCTGTGGGAGGAGCTGGAGGGCTTCGATACGTCTTATTTCATGTATGGCGAAGATTGGGATCTCTGTCTTCGTGCACGAGCGCTTGGGGCCCGTTGTTTGTTTTGTCCGGATGCGGAAATCATTCACTATGGCGGCGCGTCCGAGCCCGTGCGCTCCGATAAACTTGTGCGCCTCTTTCAGACGAAGGTGAAGCTGTACCGGACGCATTGGGGATTCTTTTCCCGATGGGCTCTCATTTTGCTCCTATGGCTTTGGATCGCACGGTGCGTCGTGATGGACTCCTTGCTCGGGATTGCGGGGCGCGCAGCGCGTCGAAAAAGTGCCGCGGCGTGGCGAGATGTAGGCCGCCGTTACCGCGAGTGGATGTCTACGGACGCTATTGAGTGATATCGTACGGCGCGATGAGAGATTGAGCCGTCGAAGCCCCTGTTCACGACTCCGTTGTTCCCGCGTTTTCCTGTCCCTTTGCCACCTCGAGTTGCTCCACGCGTGAAATCCATTGGGGGTTTTTGGGCTGTAGTTGGGCGGCTTGTTGGGCGGCTTTGGTGGCGGCGTCCAGGTTGCCGAGTTGTTCGTAGACCTGGCTGAGGGTGTCGTGGTAGTTGGCGTTGCTGGGGACGGCGGCGACGATTTCTTGTGCGAGTTTGAGGGCTTCGTCGAGTTTTTTGTGGTCGGTGACGTAGCGCATGGCGAGGTTGTTTTTTGCGGGGGTCAGGTTGGGGTCGAGTTCGAGGGCGCGGAGGTAGTTGGCTTCGGCTGCGGCTACGTTTCCGTCGACTTCCTGGCTGACGGCGAGGGCGAAGACGGTTTTTCCGTCGACGTCGGGGCGTTGCGCGAGGGTCTCGATGAGAGCCTGGGCCTTTTGCTGGTGTGCGGGGCTCTCGGAGCGCTGCGCCAGGCTGAACCAGGCGTTGGCGAGGGCCAGGTGTTCGTTCAGGGCCTCTTCGGGGATGTGTGGTGCGACCTGGTCGAGCCATTCAATGGCCTTGGCATCGGTGGGGATGTCCAGGAGGGCAAGCTGGAGCCATAGCATGCGCCATGCGCCGGCCAATTCTAATCGGGGCTGGAGCAGCGCGGCGGCTTCGCTTTCCTGCCCGGACTTGATGAGGGCGCGGGCCTGATTGGCGACGATGGGCGAATATTGCGTTGGGTCTTGTTCGGCGTCGGCCAGGTAGGGGCTAATCGTGTCGAGGGCTTCGGAGGAGCGGTCCAGGCCAATCTGGGCGGTGGCGATCAGCAGATCGGCGGCGTCGGGATTCCCAGGCGTACGTTGGCGCCATTGACGTCCGGCGGTGAGAGCACCGATCCAATCGCCGGTTGCGGCCAGTGCCTCGGCGGCGAGCGGTGCGGGCTCTATTTCGTTGGGGAAATCTAACATCGCGCTGGATGCGAGTTCGGCGGCATCGTCATGTCGGTTGAGGGAGGCGTAGAGTCGGACGAGTTGCATCTTCAAGGTCAGAAAATCCGGGTGCTGCTCACTGAGTTTTCTCAGCAGGGGAACCAGGTCTTCCGTCTGAGTCTCCGGGCTTTTATCGAGCGTGTTCAGCACGGCGATGGATGCGTCGGTGTTGTGGGGAGTTTCGATGGCGGCCAAGATGAATGGGGCACCCATGGCGCGCTGCTGGAGTCGATCAAGGAGGGCGATCTCCTTGTGTAGGGTGGCGAGCGACGTGTCGGCGGGGCATGATTGAGCGGCCTCGGGGATACGTTCGATGGCGCGCCCCAGTTCGCCGCTTCTTCCTAGAAAGGAAAGCATCCTGCGCCATACAGCGGGCTTTGTGGTGTCGACGGAAATCGCCGCGTCGTACCAGCGCTCCGCTTCTTCTGCGGGGCCGTGGAAGCGGTTGAATTCGGCGAGGATCATTTCCCGAACACCCGGAGCGAGATCCGGCAGCGTGTCGAGCTGGGAGAGTATGCTTTTGGCTTCTTCGACGCGCCCCTGGGAGGCCAACAGGTCACTGGCGAATTCGATGGTGCGGGCGTCTGGCGCGGTCTGGACGAGCTGCTGGGAAAGGGATTCCGCCTCGCCAAGCTGGCCGGAGCGCCGATAGAGTTGCGCGAGGAGCAAATTCAGCGATGGATCTTGCTTGTCGTCAGTCTGATGTTTCAAGACTGCGTCGATGGCATCCTGCGTGTGATTGCCGCGTGCGAGCAATACGGCGGCCTGTCGCAGTTCGTCTGGCGTCAGGGTTGCCGTGTTTGCGAGTCGGACCAAACGGCCCATCGCCTGGTCATCCTGTCCGCGCGCCATGAGCATTTGTACCAGCTGGAACTGCAACCGTGTATTCTCCGGCTCTATCTGGGCAGCCTTCTCCAAAGCGCCGAGCGCACCCTCCCGGTTGCTGAGTCGGTCTAAGGCAGTCGCCAGCAAGACATATCGGCTGGCATCGGGCATGGTCGTGCGCATCGTATCATTCAGCAGTGTCGCGGCCTCAGCGGCACCTTTTTGAGAGGCGTCGGTGAGTAAGAGCCAGCGGGCCCGTGCGGCACGCCAGGCCAGCGCAGATTCGCCGGTGGTGCCCTTCAGTTGCTCGATAACCTGTTCGATTAAGTCCGTATCGTTCCACGCAGCGTTTGAATCCAAGATGCGACTCAGTAGCGCGGCATTGCCTTGCGCCCCTTCGGCCACCTTTCTCCAGGTTTCAGTCGCCTCATCATCCGCGTTGGTCAATTCGAGGTACTGGGCTTTTGCTACTTGCCACGGAAGCGTGTTTCCTGCCTTCTGGGCCTCCTCGGTGAGTAACTTACGACCCCTCTCCGGAGCGCCGCTCTGGTGGGCCGACATGGCCTCGGCGTAGGCCCGTCCCGGTGTCATTCCGTTGAGCTTGTTCAGTTTTTCGAAACACGCAGCCGACAGCGCCAACTCATGCCTGTCACTCAACTGGGCCAGTTTTATGAGGGTGGCCTCCGGAAAGGTGCTGTCCCCCTCGAGGGCAGTTCGAAGGGCCGCAGCCGCTCCATCACTATTTCCCAGTCGTGCGCGAAGGTCGACTATGAGCGGAAGCGTACGGGGATCCTGGGGGCGGGCGGACTGAACCTGCTCACACAATTGCAGCAATTGTTTCTGATCATTGGCAGAAAGTCCGTCGACATTGGCGCCGATGATTTCGGCAGCGGCGGCGGCCACGTTGACATTTTGAGGCGCGCGTCGCAGGGCCTCCTGTACCAAGCCGAATGCCTCATGGTGGCGGCCAATTCCCGCGAGGATGCGTGCACCACGCAAGATCGGGTCAATCCACGCGGGCGCAATCTGGATGGCATTTTGCCAAGCGGAAATGGCCTGTTCCTTCTCTCCAAGCTGCTCGTAGGCGATGCCCTGAAAGTAATAGAAATAGGGGTTTGCCCGATTCAACTCCACCGCCGCATTACAAAGTCGTACGACTTCTTGCGGCGGAGTCTCGTTGCTGAGCCAGATTCCCCGGAGAAGGGGTGTCCACGAGTCCGCTATGGTGTCATCGGACCGGTCTTCCAATTCAAGAACGATTTTTTCCAATTCTGCTGTGTTGCTTTCCCGACCTGCGGCCATGGCGCGTATGGCGAGCAGATCGGATCCCATCGATTCCAATGGGTTTGATTCGGTCTGGGCCATCACCTCTGCCGTATTTCCTGCCTCAAAAAGGCGCTGACAATATTGCGCAAGTAATTCCGGATTCTCTGAGCCGGGGGCAGTGCGTTGCAACAGCGCCAGTGACTCTTGATAGAGGCCAATGGGGGGGGAGGTGAGCAATCGGTTCACCAGTATAACGCTATCTGAATCTGGTGCTATCTGTTCAGCGGCTTGCTGCGCCCATTTCTTCGCTTCATCTGGCTGACCCACGAGTTGGGCGGCAACGGCCTTCAGAATCTGATAGGGTACTTCTTCCGGGGTAAGCGCTTCCTGGGTATCTGGATAGGCGGAAAGCGTTGCATTGTCTGTGCCCGCGTCAACCAAGATGCCGAGCACAAACATGTGATTCTCGATATTAAGGGGCTCTAGTTGGGCGATGCGTGAAGTGCGCTCTAATGATTCATCGAATCTTCTTAACTGCACCAGGGCTCGTGCTTCCGCCGTAAGGGCGTCCACATTGTCGGGGTCCCTGTCCAGGACTTTCTTGGCGAGGTTAAGTGCTTCCTGACTATAACCTGTGGCAGCATAGATTTTCAGGAGTTCAAGCTGCGCACCTTCGTGGTTACGGTCAATAGACAGTGCCTGCAGGTAGAGCCCGATGGCCTGGCCGACGTGCTTGTTATTGGGTAACTTCACGTTGTATCGGGCGCGTGCGTATTCAAAGAGGCTTTCGGCGTCTTCTTCCTGTCCGTAGCGCTGAAGGTATCTTCCAATCAGGTGCAGCGCATCTTTGAAATTATCTGCCTCGGCGGCGGCCATCCCGAGTGCGCGACTTTCCAGCGCCCGTTGATTCAAGCTGTATTGACGAAGAAGTACTACACCACCGCCCCCTACGATGACTATGATAAAAAGGACGACCAAAATTGTGATACGTTGTTTCTTGCGCATTGCCTACCTCCTGCACACGGTAATACTCAGCCCCTGTAGACTGTCATTGGGAGAAAAAAGAACTTTCTAACAATTTCATTCGCTCTACGATCGAATCGTTACGACGAGTCGACGGGAGCAAATTTGGGCAGAATCGTCTAAACAGGCGCTTCTGCGGTAGATTGATTTGCGGGTGCCATCGTAGACAGCCACACGGATTGGGGCAGCGGACCAATGGCCGCAACCGAAGCCAATCGCGCGGTCAACTCGGCGGGGTTATGCTCCGTTGCCTGGTCATCCAATGCCTCACCGTGTTTGTCGCTGGACATCGTCGACGACGAGAATTTCGAACGCTCAATATCTCGTGTGTCCGCCCGGTTAAATACCAGTCCGACGATTGGAACGTTGAGGTCATTCAGGTGTTTCAGGGTCCGTTGTACGTCGCCGCCGTCGTCACCACGGGAGGCAACCATTACCACGCCATCGGCGCAAGTGGCCATCACGGTGGCATCGGTGGTTCCCGGAACGGGGCCCGCGTCGATCAAAATGATGTCGAAAGAGGGGCGAAGCTCCTCCAGCAATCGGCGAAAAGCTACGGGCGACGTGGCATGAGATTGGGTGCGTTTCCGACGGGACGCCGGTAAGATGGTCAGGTTGGGAACCCCTATACTTGCAAGGCAGTTCTCCGGATACTCACCATCGAGCGCATCCGCAAGGCCGAGTCCTGCGTCTTTCTGCATAGAGAGGCCGTCTTCGAGATCCCGCTCACTGATGTATCCCAGTTCGAGTAGTGAGCGTCCCATCTGATAGCCGGAGTGGCGCGCCACCTCGAGGGCATGTTTCGCCTCTTCCTCGGTAATTACTTCATAGGCCCGCAGTACGTGGCCCAGCTTGCGCCTTCCTGTTGCCCCCGTGCGGCGCGTCAGGCCGGTGCCTACTACGTCTCCGTCAATGATGAGGGTTCGGGCGCCTGCAGACGCGAAGGAGAGTCCGAGGGAAAGGGCGAAACTGGTCTTGCCGGCACCACTATTCGATGCAGATACGGTCAGCGTAAGGGATTCGGGCGGCATGTGGGCGTGCAGTATCGTGCGGATATGGTGCACGCATTGCGCGGCCTCAAGTGCCTTGTCCAAGTTGGTTATGGTGTCCGGAAGCAGGGGAAGGGCACCGAGTAAGCGGGGCTTAATATCCTGCGCATCTTCAATGTCCCGAATACGGGCGTTGAGAAAACCAAGGCCCAGCACCAACGCAATACCCAATCCGCCGCCCGCCAATCCGCCCAAGACGGTGAATTGGATTCTGCGCTTGGCGTTTGACGGAGTTGTGGGCATCTCTGCTTCACTCAACACTTCGATGCGCCCACTCAGTGAGGAGGATGCCTCTACACTCAGTGTTTCGATGCGGGTTTTGGTAAGGTCCCAGCGTTCGTTCAGCCGTGCCAGACTGGTTCGAAGTTGCTTGAGCTTCAGATTTTCGTTGCCAGTCTTGACGGTTTGGGCTTGCGCTTCCTTGAGTAGCACCTCAAGCCGGTCTACTTTGGCCTGCTGCTGGGCCAGTGATAACGAGGGTGCTAGTCGACCGGGGCCGTCGAGAGGCGAGGCGGCGAGCAGCGGATTCTCCCGAAACGCGGTCGCATATTCCTCGATTTCCTTTTCCTGGGCTTCTAGTGCCTCCAGAGTGAGCCGATACGCTGGACGTGACTCTGGGCGACGAAGTGTGGATTTGAAGGAGTCCACCTGACGCTGCAGACGGGTTCGTTCATCAACGAGACTCTGCATTCGACTATCTGTCAGGGCGATATCTTCCACTGTCAATAGAGCATAGTCTTGTGGGGGCTGGGGTTTCTCATCACCGGTTATGGCCTCCAGAGACGCCAGCTGAAGTTTGGCGGCCTCTAACTCCGCCTTTAGCGTGAGAGAATTCGTCATTTCAAACGCGTAGACTGAACTTAAGTCATCCGAACCAAATTCACGCGCTACCTCTTTCATTCTTTCCGTTAAGGTGTCTATTTTTTGGCTTAGTTCTTTTTCAAGGTCATGCAGAATATCATTGCGGTGTCGATCTTTTTTGACATCCTGGTCGACATATACAGACATGTAGGCAGATACAACGGACTTCGTAGCCGCCTGGGCACGGACACGGTCAGTGTCGGAAAAGCCCACATAGATCAATTGGCTGTTTCGCGGTTGGGTTACGGAAAGGCTCTCCATGAATTCGGGCAGTGCTTCAATCGAGTAGCCCCCTCCCATTTCTTGCCACAAATCACTCTGCATGGCCATTTCAATGACACGGGGGCTACTCAGCAGAGATACTTGTGTTTGAAGATAAGAGTCAAACATGGGCAGCATGCTGGTCTGGTCCGTGTCCGTGAGTATTTTCGGCAACTGAGGCGCAATGCGAATGATTGAATTGCTGGTGTATTCGAGATTGACAGCCCAATATCCCGCCGCTCCGCCGAGAGGGCCTAAGACAATCGCAAGTAAGGCTGCGAGAACATATCGGCCTCGAAGGAGTTTGTGAATCAGCAGAAGGGGGTTTTCTGCAGGTTTAGGAGTTTCGACGTGGCGATGAGAACCTGGTACTCCAGGCTCCCCCGAGGACGGTATGAGTGCATGATTCATGATGGTAGTCCTGCCTGTACTGCGGCGATCCAAGGCGCTGCTGCCTGGAACAACATTTCGTATGTCTTGTGCCGTCCTTCGTCCGTCAATCCGGAATTCACGATAAATTGGATGCTGGCACCGCCGTAGAACGTATAGCGGCGGTCACGTGCGGCGACGTCGAGGAGGTCCATGTTCGGGGCCATTCGGCCATCGGGAAGCACAGTGAAGTGAAGGACTTCGAGGGAGTTGGATTGTAAGGAGAGCTCATAACCAAAGGCGTACTCAGTCGCTTCAAAGCTTCCAAATTCCGGTGGGACAGATGTGACGGCGGAGGATAGCTGGCTCCAGCCCTGAGAGGGATAGCAAACCGGTGGATAGTGTCCCAACAGGCTTCGTGCGTCGGCACACTGGACAAGCAGCAAGGTTGCGGTTTGCCCGGTCAAGAGGTCGCGATACACCCGACTAATCGTGCTGTTGGCATCCAGGATGTTTAAGGCTTCCTGCCTGATGGGCGTGTCCGTTCCCACCCAATTCCCGATATTGTATGGAATCAATGTTTCGGCTTGTTGGACACGAACGTGGTAGGACTCGATCCCCGGAGGCGCGGCATCTCTGTTGGATTGGTCCAGCGCTACACCACCTAGCAAGGCGATAGTGATGAGTGGTGTCATGAATTTAAACATAATTGCCTCCAATGCCGCATTTTCTGCCGCGGACTGACTTCCGTAATCTCTTTCGTGTCGGGGATAAGGGTCATCTCTAGAAGCCCCTGCTTTTCAACGTTGGGTGGGGTGGGTCCGCCGGAAGCCCCCGCACAGCGGAGATGGACTCGCAACTCCCCGAGGGTGGGCGTTCTCGTAACGCGACCCCGTCATGTTTTTGAATGCTGCACGGTGGCAAGATTCGCCGGAGGAACCGATTCAAATTCAGCCTCGGGGTCTTCCTTCAGTGCCCACGAAACAATTGTGTGCAGACCCATCAGGCCTGCGAGGGCGATGGGCATCATTGCCCAGCCCATAAAGTCGTGAAAGGCTTCTGCGGTTGCCATTTCGGTGTGCCCATAAAGCCAAACGGTGGGTACAAGGCGGACCACGTTCACGGTGATAGCCACAATCGGACTTGCCAACACGATGAACAGGCGGTTTCTCGTGCTTAATGCTGCGGAAAAGGCATAGAAGAAACAGACGAGGGCCAACGCGAAGACCATGCGAATGCCGTTGCAGGCTTCTGCAATGCCCACCGATACATCATTGACGATTAGTACTTTTCCACTCAACGTGACTTGCTCCCCCATGGTTTGGAGCAAGAACGCCGTCATCTGGGCCGTAATGGTTTGCATGGGGGGCGCAATTTGAGCCCGAACTATGGCCGGCACGGGAATCAAGAAGATCAATACGGCGAAGGCGGGCCAGGCGCGAATAAAGACTTCGCGGCCAAACACAGAGACTATACATCCGGCGACAATCAAAATAGCACCGAAATGCCACACGCTCTGATAGAGTTGTACGTCGCCCAACGCAAAAAGAAACCAGCCGACGGCCACCATAAGCGGCCCCAGCCACATTCCAGTCCGACGTGCTTCCGCGGCGTACTCCCGCCGTATCCACGCAAGCCACAGGGCGGCAGGAACGGCGAGCAGTACGTGACTGGATTCTTCATCTCTGGTGCCCAGAAGAAAGATGTCTTTCCATGCGTCTAAGGTGACCCACAGACCAATAGCGGCAACGAACCCTGCTATGGCAAGGATTGACTTCTTCCAGTAGCCGGGGCTTTCCATGTGGGGAATGCTATTCGTTTCTTTCACGGTATTTACTTGTCCCACTGACGACATGTCTTCCAGTTCCAATGTTTCCGCACCAGAAGCGTCGGACTCACGAAACTTGACCCCGGTTGCTTTCAATTGCGTTACAGCCGCATCCGCCTTCGCCGCCCAGGTTTCATCCTTGACCCGTTCACGGAGCCGTGCCACGTTCGGGGTCGATTCCAGCCCCGTGCGAATACCCCGGATGAATTCGTCCGCACCTTCGGCGACGGTGACATAGTCAGCATACCGAGAGAGTTCATCAAAAGGTGTGCTCACCACCGGCCTTCCAACTGCCAGGTACTCTTTGAGTTTCACCGGGTTGCACGCTTTGATCCACGGGCTCTGATTCCACGGCATGATCAGTACGTCGCACGCCGCCATGTAAGACGCAACGTCTTCATACTGTTTTCGCCCCAGGAAGTGTACGTTGTCGAGTTCGCACCACCCCTCCGGCAAAGAACACCCACCGACGAGTACGAAAGAACAATCCGTCATGCCCGTGGCGACCTGTACGAAGAGATCGGGGTCGAATGTGTGGGCATCGATACCGCCAACGAATCCTACTCTGGGGCGCGCGATGGCTCTCACGTCATCGGGCTCATCGGAATCGGCGGCCGATACAAACGAAGTGTAGTCAACGCCATGATCCACAAAGGAAGCGCTGCTGCACTCCGAGCTTTCGTCTTCAAAGACGCTCGTTGAGCAAAAGAGGGTCAGGTCCGCCCGTTTCTTCAGCTCCCGATCGTAGTTTCGAATCTGTTCGGTATTTACGCCGGGGAAATGCTCCATGCGATCGGTGCGCTGATACGCGATGCCACGGGAAGCGATTTTGTCGACAACCTCTGCTGCCGGAGGACAGGCGATCCAAAGCAGCGGGTTCTTTATGCCCATTCGCAGGGCAGCGTCTTGTACCTGATCAGCGAGTATTCTCTTACCCCATTCCGTCTGTTGAAAAACAGGAATAGACAGGGGACTCAATACGCCAAAATTCTTACGGACCAGGCTGAGGCCCCGTCGCCAACTTTGTAGCTTTCGAGAGACCCGCTTGAAAAAAACTTTTCCCTCGCCTAAATTGGGTGTGCGCATGCCGATTGAGTTGACATATAAAACCGGGACGCGCTTGCTCAATTCCCGCATCATTTGAATGTCATAGTGGCCTCTATTGTGGTACCACCAATCAACGCCACCGAAGCAAA
>JAUIMA010000157.1 GCA_030432675.1 Candidatus Hydrogenedentota bacterium
GAGATGACCGGTATTGTTGAAATCGTGACGCGCGATCCCGAGGAATGAGGGTCGAAGACTCGCCGCAGGAGCGTTCGCGCGATTGTGTCATTGGCAATACGGTTCGTGAATAGACAAGTCCCGGCGGTCACATCACCGCCCAGAGAAAATCTCCTCCTACCTGCAACGCCCGTTGTACGTCTCGCACGAACCCGTCAGGCTCGTTGAAACTCCCTTTTTTCGGGATCGTGCGGCACGATTGGTCTTTGGCTGGGCGCAAGAGATACCTTCCCAACTTCTTCTCCAGGAACCAGTTTTTTGGGGGCGTTCGATCTACGCTCGTCCATTAACTCTGCGGGAGAGAATTCATAAGGGGCTACCGTTCCGACCTGTTCACCTGGCCTGGCCATGACCAGACTCACTTGCACAAGCTTACGTCATTGCTATTCGTCTGATTCAGACGGATGGGCGGTTAACTCCGTGGTACCGCTTATTCATGACTGGAAGACGGTGTTACCCCAAAGAGTTCGGCGGAAGTGGCATGTGGTGTACAAAGAAAAACCGCGATAAGACCGAAGTCTTATCGCGGCTAGCGGGTGCTGAGGGGGTATTAGAGGGAGCTGAAGGCTTTCTGGAAGCCGGAGTCTCCGTCCATGGCGACCTGCCGCTCGGCGAGGGCCTGGATTTTCTGTTCAAAGCCTTCCACGCGATTGGCGACGATCTTGTTCTCGATCTCGGTCTTGGCAGCCGGGGAGAGGTCTTCCATGAAGCCCCAAGCAGGATCTTCGCCCGTACCCTGGTTGGTGAAGGTTCCGATGTTCTTGCCGTCAAAGGTGCGGTAGTTTACGCTGTGATTGCCGTTCATGACACATTCCGCCCACTTTGTTACGCGGGAGCCGTAGGCATCAATTACGGGAATCTTGCTGAAGAAATATTCCTGTGACTGGGAGATGGCCAGTTCTTTCAGGTAGAGGTTCGTGTAGGCTTCCTGCAGGGCAGGAGCGACCCACTTGGCACCAGCCACCTGATCACGGAGGGTTTCTACCTCCGCGATGCGGGCATTGCGGTCGTATTTTTCCGGCGTCAGCGGAAGACCTTCCTTAATCTGGATGTACAGGCGATCGACGGCGTGTCCCAAGGCTTCCTTGGTGGCGGCCCGACGGGCGTCGGCATCTTCCAGCTGTCCCACCTGATTGGTCAGACGCTCCACTTCGGCGGAAAGGCCGCGTTGACGGGCTTCCGTGATGGAAAACTGATTCTGGAGCGTTTCGAATTCTTCGTTACGCGCCACGAACATCAGGTTCTTTTCGGAAAGCTCTTCTTCGGTCCGCGCCAGGTCCGAAGATTTCTCGGAAAGCTGAGACTCTGCGGCAGCGAGCTCGGCGGAAGCGGCCTGGATATCCGTCTTCAACTGTTCCAGCGCTTCAGGGGAAATGTTCTGTACATCATCGGGATTGATATCGATGTACTGATTGAGGTCCTCCTGCAATTTGCTGACCTGACCATTCAACCGGGTGACATTTGATTCGGCTTCGGCCAGTTTCGCCTTGCTGGGGTTCGGAAGGAACCCGAGCATGTCGGCGGCGTAGGGGCCGGCCACAATGCCGATAATCAGGGCGATAACTGCCGCGATGACCAGTGCGAGGGGGCTGCCGCCTTTACCACCAGAAGGCTCGGAAGCCGCCGGCATGCCGCCCATAGGCGCCCGCATGTCGGTGTCGGGGGAGAAGTCGGGAGCCGGAGTACCGGCTGCGAAGGAAGGCGAACCGCCTCCACCGCCGAAGGCACCCGCGTCAAAGCCGGGCTGATCGCTACCGCCCTGACCAAACATGGGGGTTTCCATGGCCTGGGTCGGAGCGCCGGTACCGGTGCCACTGCCAAAACCGGAACCACTGCCGCCACCAAAGGCGCTGTCAAACATGGGGGTGTCCACGTTCGAGTCGGGACCCGGTCCAATTTCAGGAGTTTCAGGCGAGAAGTCGCTGTCGGCCGCGAGGTCCTGGAAACCAGAACCGACGGGGCTCATGCCTTCACTCGGCGTATGCCCGGCGGGCGTATCGATGCCCGGCGTGCCGCTGGAGAAGGTGTCGGTGACCGCGCTGTCAAAGCCAGGGGGCTTGGGCTTCACGTTGCCGCCGGTGGGCTGGGGTGTTTCCACCTGGATGTCACTGATGGGGGGCAGGCCCGCTGAATCGGACGGCGTGCCACCCGAATCAAAATTACCTAATGGAGGCAAGCCACCATCGGAGTCCATGCCACCCGAATCGAAATCACTCAAGGGCGGTAGATTGCCCAAACCGGAATCGCCTGGAGTATCTAGATTGTCTTCGGGTTCGTTTTTGTCTTCAGCCATGGAAGCCAGTCTCCGTAACTAGTTTGAATATAACTGTACTACGCCGGTGCGTAATCATCTGGGGCATTCTAGCATGGGTAGGGCAGGGTGTCAAGAAAACTCCCAGCTCTTTTTTCTTTTTTTTTGAGGGCCCGAAGTCGACTAACTGTAGGCCCAATTTATAGTTAGAATTTGTTACCTTTCGGTGCCTTTATGCCTTGACCAGGTTCTAATACTGCGATTTCGTCGCTAATAAGCGGGCTAATCGAGTCGAACACCGATGGTCAGCAGCAAGTTGGCGTAAATCCGTTGTTCCCCCGTAATGATGGTTACGCACGTATCCGGACCGGATGCTTCGTCATAAAAGCTGAATCGGTCCAGGGGAGAGAGGGGCAGTTCCTGAAGTCGGTCGCGGAATTCCGCAAATATGGGCGGCTCGGAACCGTCGTCCGGCACCATGACGTGGGCTGCTTCCATGGGAATTGCCGTGGTTAAGGTCTCAAGCACTTCCGTAACCGTGGGAATGCCTGGGCGGAGATTGAGGTAAACGAGTTCACTGTTTTCGCCGCACTTTGTGCTCGCCGGGTAATTCCCGTCAGCGATGAGAATACGAGCGCCGTGGCCCGCGGCGCCGATGGCCTCCAGAAGCAGGGGATGAATCAGGGTATGCTGCAACATGATTTTGGACTTTCGTTATTGGTCCGCTAGTTCAGCGGCTACTGACGTCCGCCGTAGGGCAAGGGTTCGCCACGGAGAATTGCACTGCTTCGGCTGCTGATGGCCGGGTCCAGGGTGTTGGCCTGCTGAAAGGCCTGGCTGGCCCTGCCATAATCACCGAGTGCAAGATAGCATTCGCCCAGACCCAGTGCGGCGCGGGCGACTTCGCCCTTGTAGTTTGGATCCGCAGCGATTCCGGTCAGGCGTCCGAAATGTCGAATGGCCTCCTGGTATTCGCCTTGGCGGAGGAGCACTTCGGCCAAAGACAATCGAATCGGGATCTCCTCGGGGAGCATGCCCTCATCGCTTGTGCTATATCGTTTCACCACGGCTTCATAGTGACGTCGCGCACCGGCAAGATTACCTTCGAGATAATCGTAGGTGGTGGCCAGATTGGTGTGTACACGAATGGTATCCGGGTTTTCCGCGAGGGTCGCCCGGAAGATGGCCTCATTGGATTGCCAATCCTGATTGCGGACGATGGTGCTGTGGAGAAAGACCACGGCAAGCACGGTGGCGAGTACAGGCACGAGAAGACGTAGTTTGGCCGTCTTTGAAAGGAGGAGGAGCAATTCGAGGATGGCCCACCAGAAGCCCGCCATGGGCACATACATCCAGTGTTCGGCCATCGGGGCGTTCAGTGGGAAGATGCCGGAGATTGGCAGCCAGGCTGCAAGGAACCAGGCGAGGCCCAGCGCAATGCGATAGTGCTGCTTCCGATAACTTATAACAATCAGTACGAGCACGAACGCCAGGGCGAGGAAACCGAGGGCAGCGGTCCACACCGGCACGCCAGTCAGGGTCTGCTCCATATGGAGGCCGGAAGGGATAAAGAGCGTCTTGATGTAGAAGGCGAAGGCCTGGCAGGTTTCGATGAGGCGCTGGCCGAGGCCGGTGCCATTGCTGGCACCGCCTTCGGAAAATTTGAGGACCGTGGCCCGCAGTGCTCCGTAGGCGACCAACAGAGCGACCGCGACGGCGAGGGGAAGGCTGCGTGATTTCCAGTCGGCCCGGGTGGCCGCAGTGCCATCCTCACGGGGGGTGAGGGTGATGACCAGCGCGAGGAGCACGGGGTAGATCATGGTGGATTCTTTGCTGCACAGACCGAGTATGAAGAAGATGCCACTCGCCACAATACCGAGGTATCTACTTTTCGAGCCGGCGGGAATCGTGGCAGAGAGCAAGGCGGCCAGGATAAAGGTGGCCGACATCATGTCAGCGCGGCCACTGATGTAGGCCACCGCCTCGGTGTGCATGGGATGAAGCACGTAGAGCATGGGGGCCACGGCCTGAATCATACGCGGAGCCTGAAGTCGAACGAGGAGGAAAAACAGTAGTACCGCGGCGGCGAGGTGCCACAGCAAATTGCTCAGGTGAAAGATAAAGGGTTTGACATCGGGATACCCCTTTACCTCGCTCCCATCGAGTGTGGGGCTGTAGGAGAGCCAGAAATCGACCATGAAACTGACTGATACTAATGGACGGTAGAAGTTTCCCTGGCCCCGTCCGAAGGCGTGCTGATCTTCCTGGAAAAGCTGGAAAAACTGTCCGGGCTGGTGCACGTTCTCGTGGAGTAGTACCGACGACACGTCATCCCATACCCAATCCCCGGCGAAGGTGTTGGCGTAGGCCAGAAAACCGAGTAATACCGTAGCACCCACAATAACAGCAGCGAAATGGTTTTTGCTCATAACTTCCTCGACAATACAACCCCTGCCCGAAAGGGCGCAGGCCGCAGGATTTGACTTAGTTCGTGTGCGTCAAGGGTACGGTTGGCCGGGGGGTGTATGCAAGAAAAAAAGCTGAACTCCCAGAGGAGTCCAGCTTATACGTAGCGAATGCGATACCCTGACGGTCGATTTAACCGTGATTATTTGTTCTTGGGTCCGGGGATTTCCCAGGTTTCACCGGGGAGGGCCAGGTATTCCATTTCGATACCGGACTGGGCGCCGATAACCCGTACAAGACGAAGAAGGCTTTTCCCTTCTGCGTCAGGGTAAAACTCTTCCCCTTCGCGTACCCGGAAGGTCTCGACCTGGCGGGTCTTGGGGTCCATCACGTCAAGGAAAGACAGCAGATCTTCGTCGCCGATGGTGGCGAAGCCGGTGCAGGCGACGAGCGGGCGGGCCATCATCAGGTCTGACCGGGTGCGCAAGGTGGTGTAGACCTGACTATCGGGACGGAGGACCTTATAGACATCAAGCAGCGCATCGACGGCGAACCACTGCTCGGCCTTCTTTGCGGCCTTAATGTAGTTCGAGACGTCTTTTTCGATTTTTGTGCGCGCTTCGGGTTCGTTGATTTCCCGCTCGGAGGAATACTGGCTGCGGGCGGAATTGAACTGGCTGATAATCGGTGCCTTCATACCATGACCAAAGACCCCATTGGGGCTGGCGGCGGCGAAGAGCGGCTGGAGGGCCTTTTTGTAGTCACCGTAGATTTCTGCCGTAGATTTTGGGGGCGGGGGCTCTGCAGCAGCCGGTGCGGGTTCTTCTTTTTTGCAGCCAGCAAGGAGGGCCAGCATCACAACGGTCATGCCGTAAATGTATTTAGTCATTGGGGGGCTCCTGTAAAAGTGTCCAATTCATGTTGATGTTACCACAGGAATCTGAAGGCTTACAAACATCTTTCCGTAAAAAACTTGGATACGTGATTTTTGAGGAGATGCTTACTTTGCGGTACTTACATAATCACGTAGAGTTCGCCATTCAGCCTCTATTCTTGTATAATGGGCTCTGTATACCGTTGATCGGGGTAGACCAACCAACAGGAAGTTACGAATGAGTAGAATTCTACTGGTAGATGACGATGTGGATCTCTCAGAGCTTATCAAGACTAAGCTAAATGCCGAGGGACACGATACCCACGTCATTAATACCGGGGAGGGGGCCTTCGAGTTCGCCAAAAAGGTAAAGCCGGACATTTCCATTTTGGACATCATGTTACCTGGAGTGACGGGTTATCAGATTTGTCGGCGTATGCGGAAGGATCCGGAACTATATAAGCATGCCATTCTGGTGCTAACGGCCTTGGGTGAAGAGCCGGAAATCCTCCACGGTCTGGAGCAAGGGGCCGACGACTATTTGGTGAAGCCGTTCAAATTGGAACGGCTTATGGACAAGATTGCGTCGCTGAACGCGTTGACGGCCTCCCTGTCGAACCGGAATCGGGTCACCAATCTTCAGGGTACGGATGCCATCAAGCGGGAGATTAATCACCTGCTCGCCCGGGATTCGGCCATTGCGGTGGTCTATATCGATGTCATTGGTTACAAGGCCTATTGCGCGAGCCGGGGTTCGGACGGGCAGCAACAGGCGCTGGAATTCATGTCGCGACTGCTGTTAGGGCTGACCCGCGATATGGGTTTTTACGAGAGTTTCGTCGCCCACATGGGGGGCGAGCACTTTGTGGTATCACTGAAACTCGAAGACCACGAGCGCTTTTCTTCGAACCTCGCCGACCAATTCGACCGTCAGGTGCAGTCGCTCTATACCACGGAAGAAGTTTCCAAGGGCTATATCAAGGCCATCGATCGCCACAATAAGGAAGTGCGATGCAAGCTGATGGCGCTCTCAATCGGCGTGGCACACACGCAATTCCGCTACTTCAAGAGTGCAAAGAAGGTATTTGAAGTGTTGGCACAGGTGCGCCAGATGGCCCATCCTAAAGACGGCCGAAGTGCAGTCTTTGTGGATCGCCGCCGTAGCGACCGCTAGCAGCAGGGGCCTTGGCGATGCGCTATCTTGCGCTCTCGGTCGGTTTTGTCGGCGTGTTGTTTCTCGGGGTCGCCTATTGGTCTGCCAGCCGATCCTCCTTATCTCCGGGGGAGCTTGTTCGCCGTTGTGAGGCTTCACAGCCGGCGTGGAACGGCTATCAGGAAGATATTAAAGAAATCGGGGCTGGCCCGGTTGCGCAATGGCAGGGTCAGCCCGTATCCCTCCGTATCCGTGAGACCACCGTATATCTGACGGTCGTGCTCGAAGGTCCCTGGGCCCAGTGGGAGGCGGCCATTCCCCTGTTGATGAAGACGCCGGAAGGACGGGCCTTCCGCAATGCTCGGTATCACCATGGGCCTGGAGGCTGCGTCTATGAGTTTGACGCGCTGACCACCGATGCCGTCACCTTGCCTCCCTGGCTCGATATCCAATATCCTCACACCCGGAAACGATTGCACCTGGATGGTGAGGGGAAGTGGCAGGCCCCGGCGGTGAGCCCCGATGCACGGTGAACAACCTGGGCATTACGGGCAGGAGGTAAGACGGATATGAACAAGGCAGAGCGTCTCTTCCAACTGGTCATGTCCCTTCGGCGAACCCGTAGCACCACCGCACACCAATTGGCGCGCGAACTGAATGTGTCTGAGCGGACCATTTATCGGGATGTACAGTCACTTATACTTTCCGGTGTGCCTATCGAAGGGGAAGCGGGCGTCGGCTATGTATTGCGGCGCGACTTTGACCTGCCACCGCTCATGTTCAGCAATGAAGAAGCGGAAGCCTTGTTGTTGGGAGTCCGGATGGTTCAGGCTTGGGGGGATCCCCAGATGAACCGAGCCGCGCAGGGCGTACTCGACAAGGTGCGGGCCGTATCGGCCCCCAGCTTGCTGGAGTCGCTCGACAGTAAGACGATGATGGTGCCGGATTTTCATGTGAGTCCGGATGTGAGACAGAAGCTCGGGCAAGTGCGAGAGGGAATTATCCAACGACGTAAAGTACAGTTTCAGTATACCCGGGCCGATGGGCAGGAGGCTCGCCGATTGGTACGTCCCTTGGGCCTCTTTTTCTGGGGCACCACCTGGTCCTTCGGGGCCTGGTGCGAATTGCGTAACGCCTTTCGCAATTTCCGGGTGGACCGGATGGGGGTCATGGAACTGACCGATATTTCATTTCACCAAGAGCCAGGCAAAACCTTGGACGACTACTTGCGTGGCGTCCAGACAGAGGAATGTTAGTATGCGAATGAGTAATGTTAAGGTTGTGTTAGCGGCGATGGGGGTGGTGGCTTCCGGCATGTCGGTTGGGGCGGCGGAAGGCAGTGGGCCCAAGAACGTGATTCTTATGGTGGGCGATGGAATGGGCTTTGCCCAGGTGGAATCGGCGGGGTTGTACCATCATGGGAAGCCGGATGGTCAGCCCTACTGGCAGTTCCAGCCCTTAGCGGCCACAACCTATTCGGAGAGCGGAAAGGGCTATGACCCCGAGGCCGCGGCCAAAGACTTTGACTATGTGCGCAAAGATCCGACCGATTCTGCGGCGGCCGCCACGACCCTTTCCACGGGGGTAAAAACCCTGAACAAGCGTATTGGACAGGATGCGGATGGGAAGCCCTTGCGCCATCTCTATCAGGATGCGGAAGCGATGGGCAAGTCCACCGGCGTACTGAGCACAGTGTATTTGAGTCATGCGACCCCAGCTGCCTTTACCACCTTTGCGAAGTCCCGTAATGATGTGGAAGCCTTGGCCTACGACATGATCACGAACAGCAGCCTTGACCTGCTCATCGGTGCCGGACATCCCTGGTTCGATGATGATAGCAAGCAGGTAGGTGGTCTGGGAGACAATCCCTATAAGACCGACGGAAGCTATGATCGGATTGGTGGCGAAGCGCTCTGGCGCAGCATTCAGGAAGGCAAAGCAGGCGGAGATGCCGATGGCGACGGAAAAGCCGATCCGTGGCGTCTTATCGATGAGCTTGCCGGTTTCGAAGCGCTGGCGAAAGGCGATGGCGATGCCGGTCGTGTGTTGGGCGTACTGCCCGTGGCATCTACGCTGCAAGCCAACCGCGATGGCGACAAAAAGGCAGGGCCCTATGAAGTGGCCGCAACGCCCAACTTGCCTGGGATGGCCTTGCTGGTCGAAGGTGCACTAAACACACTCTCCAAGGACCCGGAAGGATTCTTCCTCATGGCTGAAGGGGGCGCGATTGATTGGGCGGGCCATTCGAATGCATTTGGACGGCTTATCGAAGAGCAGCACGACTTTGACCTGGCCGTTGAGGCGGTGGTTGCCTGGGTAGAGAAAAACAGCAGTTGGGAAGATACGCTGCTTATCATTACGGCGGACCACGAAACCGGCTACTTGTGTGGTCCCGATTCTGATCCGGAGGTGAATCCCCTCGAGGGCCATGGGAAAGGGGCGACGCCGGGCTTTCAGTGGAACACGGGAAGCCACACCAACCAGGTGGTACCCGTCTTCGCAAAAGGCCAGGGCGCGGAGAAGTTGTTGGACGCCGTAAAGGGCACGGACGCTCGCCGTGGTCCCTATATCGACAATGCGGACATCCCCAAGACCATTCGGGCGGTCTGGCGTTAATTGGAACAAAATGAATAGATGGTGCGGGACGTGCGTCTTGAGTGCATAACGTTTTTATGGACGGAACCAAATCAAGGAGGATAACCCCATGAAACATGTACGCCCTATTTCCGTTGCCAAAGCGAGTGACCCCTTTGGCGCCATCTTCTTACAGGTCTGGTTGACCGCCTTCGTAACGCTCTTGAGCGGTGCCTTTGGCGCGTCAAAAGACTGAGTAACACGCTTAGTCTCTAGAGACACTGCGCCCGCGACATTCCTCATTCCAGAGTTGTCGCGGGCGCGGTCGTGTTTGAAAGGGGCTGTCCTATCGGACTAAGGCGGCGATACCATCCATCAAGACTTTTTCGACGCCAGGGCCACAGTGGGCCACGTACTTCGCGGTCTCATAGCCCCCTTGACCATAGGATATCTCCGTGCCGATGTAGCCTGGGCCGTAGTCACCGTAAGCCGCGACACAGACCATACTTTCCGGGGCCATATCCTGGGCGTTGAGCTGATACTCCACAAAGAGTTCGCCGGGCAACTGGAGTAATTGCACCGTGCCGATGCGCAGGCGGCTCAACACGATGGGGTCTTCCGGGGTGCTGCGATTCATCCAGGCTAATTCCATGGCGGATCGCAGTCGTTGCCCGTCGTTGGCCGTTTCATTGGCCAGAAGTTGCTCTTCGTGGTTTCGATCGATATCCTCCCGTCCGGGGAGTACAAGCGACCGGGTTTTCCAATCAAGGGTAGTAGCATCCACGGGAACCTTCTCCGCGCACTTCCAAGCCCGTTCCATACCCGCTTCCAGTTTTTTCGCGAGTACGGGACGATTTTCGGGAGCGCCATCGTTCCACTTGCCCGCCCCGAGGTTTCCCCCCGCACCATTGAAATGGATGTGGAGGACGCCGGGCAGGGCATCTTCGCGGGCCTGTCGGGCCATGCCTACGAAATCGGTGGTGACGTCGCCTTTGCCATAGTGACTCTGGGGGTGGGTGGCGTAATAGGTGAGGACGGCAAGCGGAATTTCACCGTCCCAAAAACTGACGGATTTGAGGAAGGGGTCAATGGTCCCCACCGGCTCGGCGCGCACGAGGGGATCGCCGGTGGCGGTCCATCGTGTCACACGGACCTTTCCCGCGTCATCGAGAATGCGCCGGTTAGAGGCGATGTGATGGACGATGCCTTCGCCAGCGGCGATGTGGGACACGGCTTGTCGGGAGGACAGGGACTCGGCGACGGCCTGCGCCGTGTTGGCGATGGCTGTCCGTGCAAAGGGAACGTCAAACATTTCACCGCCCAATCCCACGCTTTCTGCTAAGGTCTCGGCGCTGAAATCACAAAAAGGGGCATCGTGCTGGTGCAGGACATGGACGGCTACCCGATCGACCTCTGTGGCGGCCGCTTTGGCCAGTGCCTCCCGCCAGGCGTGGTAGCCACCATTGCCAATGCCAACCCAGTCTACTGCGCAGAGTACGAGGGGCTTTTCCCCGTCAGGAAAGAAGACGACGCCCCTGGCACTCAGCGGATCGGTGATAGATTTTACAGGCGGGACGCCTCCACCGCAGAGGGGTGTGCCCAGTGGTGGGGTGACATCGGCCTTGAAGGTACTGATGGAAAATCCCGCAAACGCGGGGCTCGCCAGGAGTAGCAGGAAGGTACAGGTTCCATAGAGCGTTCGAAAAGTCCCGTTCATAGGGATTACATCATTTTCATATAGCCCGCGAGCATGACAATGAGCATACCCATGGCGATGGTAATTCCGAGCCAGAGCTTGGAGTTTTTCTGCAGTTTCTGGGATACCGACTTGGTGCCGGCGAGCATGGAGGCCAGGGCAAAAACGGCCATGGCCAGGAGAAACTTGATGCCGAAGAGCATGTGGTATTGGGGTTGCCCATCATGCTCGAAACGGGTGACCATGAGGAAGTTATAGAAACCACTCAGGATGAGGAGGGTAAATAGAATGGGCATGATTTTGCGCCAACGTCCCATGACACTCTGGCGCAGCTTTTCGTGGGTTTCGCCGTCCAGGCTTTCGTTGGCAGCCGGCATCAATACGGCGCGGAGATAGAAGGCACCGCCCAGCAGGAAGATAGCCCCGAAGACATGGAGCCAGCGGCTGATAAGGGGAACGATGCCGGTTGCGGCTTCTGCGGTGGCAGTGGCTCCGGCTTCG
>JAUIMA010000158.1 GCA_030432675.1 Candidatus Hydrogenedentota bacterium
CCCGTGCGGCCGGCCCTGTGTTGGGTAGACCCCGAGACGGGCAAACTCACCGAGTTCCTCGGCCTCCCCTCTGGCGGCGACACCAGCTACCCCGGTCTCGTGTGGCATGACGATTTGCTGTGGGTCAGCTACTACGCCTCCCACGAAGGGAAAACGAGTATTTATCTGGCGAAGGTGAAGTTGGACTGATACCCCGGAAATCTATGGGCCCAGCGCTTGGCGCTGGGCCTTTTTTTGTGGGGGGGCTGGGAGGAAAGGGGGCGTTCTCGGGGGTGCCACCTTCAAAGACGGGAGCTCCGCGAGCGGCTTTGTGGGTGCGAGTCAGCCAGTCCAACCCCATGGTCAACTGACACTACCGGGACATGTCGCCGCGTTGATGTTTTTCAATGCAGGAGCGATGACGACATCAAAAGGCCACTGCACCGTCACCCGAGAAGCACTCATTGGATCAGGCTCAAGGCACCCGAACCCGACCGGCGGTCGCGTGGGATCGGGTGGCACGATGACCTGCTTCATTGGTCTGCGGCAATAGGTCCCTGAACGAAAACACCGCGCACGTCGATTTACGTGCGCGGCGGTATAGTGCGTTGGGGCAAGACGGTTACGCGATCATGGCATGGGGGTCGATGACGTATTTCTTCGCGGCACCCTTGTCGAAATCGTCGTAGCCTTTGGGGGCTTCGTCGAGGCTGATGGTCTGTACGTTGACGGCCTTGGCGATGTCGATTTTGTCGTAGAGAATAGCCTGCATCAGTTGGCGGTGGTATTTCATGACGGGACACTGACCGGTGCAGAAACAGTGGGACTTGGCCCAGCCGAGTCCGATGCGGATGCCCAGGTTACCCACCTTGGCATTGTCATCTACGCCGCCCGGGTCGCCGGTTACATAGAGTCCCGGAATACCAATGGAGCCGCCCGCGCGGGTTACTTCCATCACGGCATTGAGCACGGTGGCGGGCTGTTCTTTCACGTGACCGTCGCCGTGGCCCCGGGCCTCAAAGCCCACGCAGTCCACCGCAGCATCCACTTCAGGCTCACCCACGATCTGTTCTATCTGGTCGGCCAGAGAGGCGCTCTTTTTCAGGTCCACCGTTTCACAGCCAAAGCTCCGTGCCTGGGCCAGCCGCTCGTCGATCATGTCGCCCACGATGACGCAGGCCGCACCGAGCAGGTGACAAGAGGCCGCGCAGGCCAGCCCGACCGGCCCGGCACCCGCCACGTAAACAATAGAGCCGGGCCCGACGCCGGCGGTTACCGCACCGTGGTACCCCGTGGGGAAAATGTCGGACAACAGGGTCAGGTCTTTGATCTTGGCCAGGGCCTGATCTTTGTCCGGAAATTTTAGGAGATTAAAATCGGCATAGGGCACCATGACGTATTCGGCCTGACCGCCGACCCAACCGCCCATGTCGACGTAGCCATAGGCCGCGCCGGGACGGGCCGGATTGACGTTGAGACAGATGCCCGTCTTGCCTTCTTTGCAATTGCGACACCGGCCACAGGCAATGTTGAAGGGCACGGAGACAATATCGCCCACACTCAGGAATTCCACGTCCCGACCGCACTCCAGGATTTCGCCCGTGATTTCGTGACCGAGCACGAGCCCTTCGGGGGCGGTGGTCCGGCCCCGGACCATGTGCTGGTCGCTGCCGCAGATATTGGTGGAGACGATTTTCAGAATGACGCCATGGTCACAGCGTCGGCCACCAAGGGCCAATTCGGGAAAATCGATTCCCTGCACTTCAACGACACCGGGCTTAATGTATGCAACACCTCTGTTACTTGCCATAAGTCTCTCTCCATTTCTACTGGGTTTCGAATTGACCTCAAACCAACTCACGCACCATTTTCTGCTTTGGCGCGAATACACGCTCCTATGCCCCGCCCGACCTCCAACTTCCAACAGGTTCCATTGGGAACACACCCGCCTACAGCCCAAGACCAGAGAGGGTTCCCAAAGTAACGTAGCGCACATGGCAACCTTGAGACGCCTCCAACCACCGTAGCACAGGCCTCCCAATTCCACAAGGACCCTCCACTGCGCACGCGCCCCGGTCTCGATACGGTAAATTGGCTGGAATGGGGCGAGCCCCGATGTAATTTATAGATTACTTAATTGCGCATTGCCGTACGGCTTTCACGGTAATCAATTGTCAGATTCGCGTTATTCGTTGCGAGTTCCGCCCATCCTGTGCTATACCCTAAGACAAGAGACTTCCCTGATCGCGCACCTGAGTCGCGGCTATCGGTGGGGCAATTCTTTCACACACGAATGGAGGGCGGCCGTGCGCTATTTGTGGTCAATCGCCGGGTTTGGCAGGTTACTGCACTCAACCTGGATTTTCCTATGCTTCATGGCAGCCCTGATGGGGGCGAGCCAGCCCATTTGCGCACAAGATCGGGCAGCCCTTCCGCTGAGCGACGTGGAGAAGGCCTGGATTGGGGCCCATCCCACGCTTCGCGTCGCCGCCGTACCCGACTGGCCGCCTTTCGACTGGGTGGATAGCCAGGGCCACTATACGGGTATCGATGCCGATCTCTTGCGTCACCTGGGGGCCATAGCCGGGTTTAACATCGAAGCGGTATCGGGCAAGTGGGTGGACCTCTACGAGCAATTGCGCCGTGGAGAGCTGGATCTGTGCCCCGGTATGCAGGCGTCGGAGGCCCGGCAAGAAGACTTGCTCTTTACTGATCCTCTCTTCCGCTTTCCCCATGCCATCTTCAGCAATCAGGAGATTCCACCGGGCACCCGTCTGCCCGATCTGGTGGGACTCCGAATTGTCGTAGAGCGGGATTACTACGAGCATGAATTTCTGAAAGCCCATCATCCGGAATTCGAACTGGTACTGGTTGAGAACTCCTTGCAGGCCCTGCTCAGTGTTTCTTCCGGCTCGGCGGATGTCTATATCGGCAATGTGGCTGTGGCCTCCTATCTGATTGACGAGAACGTGTTGCCCGGCATCCACCAAGGGCCCCACGCTGATTTGGGTGCCCTCGAAATTTCCATCGGCGTGCGCAAGAACGCACCCGAGTTGGTGTCTATTCTCAATAAGGCCATTGCCGCCCTGCCGGCAGACGAAAAGCGGACCATCATCGGGCGCTATGTTTCGGCGAAGGAATCGGTGACCCTCAGCCGTACCGAGCGGGATTGGATCGCGTCTCACCCGGTGATTCGACTCGGCATCGACCCTGAGTTTGCACCCTTTGAGTTTGTGGGCGACGATGGTCAGTATCGCGGCATGGCCACGGACTATATCGCGCTGCTCAACGAACGCCTGGGCACCAACATGCAGGTGGTCCACCAACATTCCTGGCCGGAAGCTGTGGCCGAAGTCCAGGCGGGAAACCTGGATGTCCTCCCCTGTCTGGGCAAGAATGAAAAGCGGGAAGATTATCTCGAGTTCACCCGACCGTACCTTTCCTTTCATCGGGTGGTGATTACGCGGCTCGACACCCCCTTTTTCGGGTCGGTGAAGGAACTATCCGGGCTACGTGCAGCGGTGCAACGTGATTCATCGCATCATCACTTTGTGACGGAGCGCACCTCGCTGGAACCTGTTTTCTATGCGACCTTTTCCGAAGCCCTCGCAGCGGTGGCTCAGGGAGAAACGGATTGCGCGGTGGGCAACGCGGCCACCAGCGCCTTCTGGATTCAGCAGAAAGGGATGACCAACCTTCGCCTTGCGGTACCCGTGGGTGAAGGCACGCAGGATCTCCATTTCGGGGTGCGGAAAGACTGGCCGGAACTGGTGTCCATTCTCAATAAAGGCATCAACGCGCTTTCGGAAGAGGAAGTGCTCGCCATACGCCGCAAGTGGGTGGATGTGGACATTCAACCCCGACTGGACTGGTCCCGGGCCCTGCTGCTCATCGGGGCGGTGATCGGCATTTTTTTGCCCATCATCGCCTTCATTGTGTTTCACAATTGGCGTTTGCGCCAGGAAATGCAGGCACGCAGGGCCACCGAGTCGGCCCTTCAGGAAAGTGAAGAAGAATATCGCTCCCTGGTGCAGAGTGCCAACAGCATCATCCTCCGCATGTCCCCCGAAGGGCGCATTCTCTTTCTGAACCGTTTTGGTCTGGAGTTTTTCGGCTATCCCCTGGCAGAAGTGCTGGGGGAGAACATCGTGGGCACCATCGTTCCGGAGAATGACACGGCGGGCAGAGACTTGCGTCAGGCCATGGACGAGTTGGGAAATAATCCGGAACGCTATGCGGTCAACGAAAACGAGAATCAGACGAAAGATGGACGCCGTGTCTGGATTGCCTGGACCAATTGTCCACGCTACGATTCCGAAGGACATCTGGAAGAGATTCTCTGCGTCGGCAATGACGTAACGGCTCAACGCTATGCGGCGGACAACCTGCGCCGCTATGAATTCATTATCAACACGGTAAAATCGATGATGAGCGTGGTCGATGCTGCGGGCCGCTATGAAGCAGTAAATGATGAGTGGTGCCGAGCAACAGGCCTGACGCGGGAAAAGGCCATCGGTGCGGATGTTGCCACGGTATGGGGGCCTGAAGTGGCCCGTGACGGCATCCAACCCCGGCTGGACCGATGCTTCCAGGGCGAACGTATCGCCTATG
This sequence comes from Candidatus Hydrogenedentota bacterium, assembly GCA_030432675.1. Lineage (GTDB taxonomy): Bacteria > Hydrogenedentota > Hydrogenedentia > Hydrogenedentales > JAEUWI01 > JAEUWI01. The sequence goes on from JAUIMA010000158.1 coordinate 4,591, forward strand.
AATCGACCGTGACCTTCGCCACGTTGGGGGAGCGTATCTGTGAAGTTACCATGTACCCTTTCACCGACAACTACGACAAGCTGGCCCGGGCCATCGTAGTCGCCCAGGATGTTACCGAGCGCAAGGAAGTGGAGCGAAAGTTGCAGGAAGCTATGGAAGCGGCCGAAGTGGGCAACCGCGCCAAGAGCGACTTCCTCGCCAACATGTCCCACGAAATCCGGACTCCCATGAATGCGGTAATCGGCCTATCTCATCTAGCCCTCAAGACGGATTTGTCCACCAAGCAACACGACTATCTCACGCGGATTCAATCCAGCGCCAATGCGCTGCTGGGTATCATCAACGACATCCTGGATTTCTCCAAAATTGAAGCTGGGCGTCTGGAACTCGAAGAGATTCTCTTTGACCTGGACGACGTTCTCGACAACCTGGCGACGGTTACAGCGGCGCGGGTGATGGACAAGCCGTCGCTCGAAGTGCTTTTCGATATTGCGCCCGAGGTACCCCGGGCGCTGATGGGCGATCCCCTCCGCCTGGGACAAGTCCTTATCAACCTGGCTTCCAATGCGATTAAATTCACGGAACAGGGCGACATAGTTATCGAGATTAACACGATCGAAAGCACCGCCGACCACTGCCAGTTGCAGATTGCGGTGCGGGATCAAGGCATCGGCATGTCGGAAGAGGAAATGGCCCGGCTCTTTCGCCCCTTCACACAAGCCGATTCTTCCACAACACGTCAATATGGCGGGACAGGCCTCGGCTTGAGCATCAGCCGACGTCTCGTGCACCTCATGGGTGGGGAACTGACGGTGGAAAGCGCACCGGACGAAGGCGCCACCTTTTCGTTTACAGCCACTTTCGGAAAGACCACGACGGATACTGCGCTGCAAAAACGGACCGTCTCATTGCACGACCTCCACGAACTGCGGGTATTGGTCGTCGATGACAACGCAACTTCACGCAAGATACTGCGTCACATCCTCCGTTCCTTTTCCTTCGACGTCACCTGCGCGGTAACCGCCGAGGAGGCCATTGCAATGCTGACCTTCGGTGAAGAAGGCGCCGCCTTTGACCTGATCCTGATGGATTGGAAATTACCAGGGATGAATGGGATTGAAGCCGCGCGACACATTCGGGCGAATTCGGCCCTTGGGAAAGTGCCCCGCATCGTGCTCATAACCGCCTTTGGCAGAGATGCCGTTTGGGAGCAGACCCAGTCGAGCGAGTTGGATGCCGTACTCCTCAAACCCGTAACGGCCAGCACGCTTTTTGATACGGTGGCCTCAGTACTGGGAGCGGAGCGCGTCCCGATTGAAACGCCCGACAGCCCTGTCAACGACCCGACCTCTTCCACCAATTTGTCGGGGATGCGGGTACTGCTGGTGGAAGACAATGAAATCAACCGCCAGGTGGCAGAAGAGTTGCTTCGGATGTCGGGTGTGATGGTGACGCTGGCCCGGCATGGCGAGGAGGCTCTTGATCGGCTCGACCAGGAATCCTTTGATGCGGTGCTGATGGATTGCCAGATGCCGGTCATGGACGGTTACACAGCCACCCGACGTCTGCGCCAGGACCCGCGACATGGGGATTTGCCTATCATTGCTATGACCGCCAATGCGCTCGTGGGTGACCGGGAAAAGTGCCTGGATGCTGGCATGAATGATTACGTGAGCAAGCCCATCGAACCCCGGGAACTCTATGGGGCGTTGTCGCCCTGGGCTCCGAAACACCGCCTGCCCCGTGCCACACCCGAAGTGCGCCGCGATGCTCCATCGAATGGAGGGACAACGGAACGCTGGGAAGACACGCCCGAAATACTGGTTTCCGAGGGCCTGGATCGTATGATGGGCAATCGCGAACTCTACGAGAAACTGTTGCGCCAGTTCTGCGCGAAGTACGGACAGGTTGATACAACGCTGCGGGCGCACCTGGATAATGGCAGCAACCACGCTGAAGTGGTGGCGCTGACCCATGCGGTGAAAGGGCTCTCGGGAAACCTGAGCGCGAACCGTGTGTACCGCGCGGCCATCGCCCTGGAGAGCGCCCTGAACGATGACTTCGGAGGGGCAATAGAACAGGCGCTGGACGACTTTCAGGACGCCCTTCGTGCCACGGTGGCATCGGTCGAGAATCGATTCTCCGTCGAAGAAGAGACGTCGAATGAGACAACCCATGCGTCCATATCATGGGAAGAGACGGCCCAACAGTTGGAGCTCCTGATGGCACTGCTGGACAGCGATATGGGCGAAGCGGTGGACGCGGTCGAAACGCTGAAACACCGGTTGCAGAACACGCCCCTCGCGGCCGATATGATCACCCTGGATCAACACATCGGCGCCTTTGACATCGATGCCGCCCATCATGTGATTGCCACTATGCGCAATAAAGTAGATCAGGAAAATCTGGAAAGAGAATAAGGCCATGTCCGTATCTACCAAACCCCGTATTCTGATTGTCGACGACACCCCAGAGAACATTCAGATTCTCATGACCGTATTGAAAGATGACTACGCCGTAATGGCGGCGACCAATGGCGAGCGTGCCCTTTCGCTGGCGGCAGGCACCCCGGCCCCGGACATCATTCTCTTGGATATTGTCATGCCGGGCATCGATGGGTATGAGGTCTGTCGTCGCCTTCGAGAGCGATCTCGAACCCGAAGTATTCCGGTGGTCTTTATCACCGCACGCTCCGATGAGGAGGACGAAGCCCAGGGCCTCGATCTGGGTGCGGTGGATTACATTGCCAAGCCTTTCCGTCCTGCCACCGTGAAGATGCGCATCAAGAACCATCTGGAACTGAAACGCCACCGGGATGATCTGCAAGGGCAGGTTGACCAGCAAGTAGAAGAAATTAACGATGCGCACCGGGCTGCCATCCTCGCCCTCTCCAAGCTCGCCGAATCCCGGGATGACGACACAGGAAAGCACTTGGAGCGCACCCAGACCTATTGCAAAATGCTGGCGACCCAATTGGCCGAAACGCCTGAATTTCGGGACCACATTGATGCGGACTATGTCGAGACGATTTACTGGGCAAGCCCCCTCCACGATATCGGAAAGGTCGCCATTCCTGATGCAATACTCAAGAAACCCGGGCGCCTCACCGAAGAAGAGTTTGCCTTGATGCAAACCCATGCGACCCACGGCGCCGACACGCTCTACGCCGTAGCCCGTCAGTATCCCCACAATTTTTTTCTGAACATGGGCCACAAGATCGCGCGCTCCCACCATGAGCGATGGAATGGCCAGGGATATCCGGAAGGACTCTCGGGGGAGACCATTCCCCTTTGCGCACGCATCATGGCAGTTTCTGACGTCTACGATGCACTCACCAGCAAGCGCTGCTACAAAGAAGCCTATTCCCACGAAAAAGCCTGCACCATTCTCGAGCAGGATAGCGGAAGTCACTTTGACCCGGTGGTCGTGCGCGCCTTCTCGGACATCGCCGAAGCCCTGGATCAAGTGCGGAACAGCCTCCAACGCTAGCCGCAGGGCACTATTTGCATGAAGCCCGGGAGCAATCTACTATAACAGGGTTTCATCGTGTCGCCGCGTCGGGGTTCAAGTCTGGATCGTCCGGCGCGGAACACACTTGGAGGAGCAAACGATGAACCCGATTTCTGTCCCCCCGATGCCGCGCGTGTGGGCGCCCCTGGTCGGCCTCAGCCTCATAGCCGCCTCGCTACTGCCAGGGTGTATATCCACCCCTCCGGGGCGCCAACTCGTTGAGACACCCGCCGAACTCGATATCATCCCAGGCACCCCTGTCCAACCGCTCATGGCTTCCAGTCTTCGTTTGGCCGAAGCACTGCAGTATCTCGGCAGCGGTCTGTCTCCCGCAGACGCCGCACGGCTGAAGACGCTGGCGGACCGACCCCATACGCCCGAGCTTGCCGAAGAGATTCAGGCCCTGCTGGACCCCTATTGTCTGGCTGGGATTAACATCAACCCCGAAGCGCGGGTCAAGGTGCACCGGGGCCCCGCTGCGGCTCAGCTGCAACAAGGGGGCTGGAAAAGCTTCCTCGTAAAGGTCCACAACGAATCGGGCACGCGGGCGCCCTTAGCATGGGAGTCGCCGAATGCGGAGCCCGTTCTCCACCGTTCGAGTGGCGCGCCCCGCCCCAAGCCGGAAAACCTCCTCTCACCCGGTGAAGTGGCCAACCGTTTCCTGGAGCTCAGTCTCTACGAAAATCGCCCGCTGACCACCGACCTTTCCGGATTGCCGGTGGAGTATAAGGTTCTGCAGGTATACACCAATCAGGTAGGCCCCCGGGAGGCCAAGCTCGGCTTCCACGTCGGGCAGGGTTCTCAGGACATCGGCTATCGAAACGCCGTCACGGTTCTTTTCGATTGCCAACCCTCCGTCAAGGTTAAACTCCGTGTGAACGATCATGACGGGGGACCGACCATGGCCTCTTTCATCATTCGCGATAATATTGAGCGCCTGGTCGACACCAGCGACAAGCCCCGCCTTCCGGAGGGCTACCGAAACAACAAGGCTCTTCAGGAACCCTGGTCCCGTCCTGGCCTTACGGGTCAGCCTCTTGTCGGCGTCTATCCGTTGCCGAGCCGCCGCATCGCCACCGATGACACCTACCCTGACTTTTTCTTTCAGCCCCAGGTCTACCGGGCCGACGGTGAACATGTCATGCTCCCGCCCGGCACCTATGACGTCACCTGGACCCGCGGTCCGGAATATCTCTCCCATACCCGGACCATCACCGTCCCAGAGGGCACGAAGACCCACACGGAAGCCTTCCAACTCACACGGTGGATTCATATGAAGGCCAAAGGGTGGTATAGCGCGGATCACCACGTTCATGGCGGCGGCTGCAGCCACTATGAAAGCCCGGAGGCGGGGGTCCGCCCGGAGGCCATGCTCCGCCAGGCCCAGGGCGAAGACCTGAATGTCTCCTGCGTGCTCTCCTGGGGACCCTGCTGGTATCACCAGAAGACCTTTTTCGAGGGCGAGGTTCATGCCCTTTCGACCGAAGAAAATCTGATGCGCTACGACGTGGAAGTCTCGGGCTTTCCTTCCAGTCACGCGGGACACCTCTGTCTCCTGCGTCTCAAGGAGGATGACTACCCGGGCACCACGATCATCGAGGAATGGCCCAGCTGGACCCTGCCCGTCCTCCAATGGGGCCAGGAACAAGGGGCGGTCGTCGGCTATTCCCACAGTGGCTGGGGGCTCGAACCCGAAACACCGACCACCGACCTCCCCAATTACGTCATGGCCAAATTTGATGGCATTGGGGCCAATGAATACATCGTTACGGCCACCCACGGTGCCGTGGACTTTATCTCCGCAGGAGACACGCCCCTTCACATGGAGCTCAACATCTGGTATCACGTGCTGAACAGCGGATTCCGCACGGCCATCAGTGGTGAAACCGATTTCCCGTGTATCTTTGATGATCGCATCGGCATGGCCCGCAGCTACACCCAGATGGGCGACGCACTCAATTTCGACGGCTTCGTGGAGCGTATCAAGGAAGGGGCCACCTATGTCTCTGATGGCCGCTCGCACATTTATAACTTCTCGGTAGACGATGTACTCCTTGGCGAAGCAAAGAGCGAACTCCAACTCGCCGCACCGGCCACCGTGCGGGTGCGCGCCGATGTGGCCGCCTATCTGCCTGAAGTACAAGACGACGCCGGAAAACAGGTCGCCGACGGCGGATTCATGGGCCGCCCCTACTGGCACGTCGAGAAGGCGCGCATCCCGCAAACCCGCAGTGTACCGGTTGAACTCATCGTAAATGGTTACCCCGTGGCCCAACAGGAAATCGTGGCCGACGGCATGGAGCGGGAGGTGGTCTTTGACTATCCCGTACCCCATTCCAGCTGGGTGGCCCTCCGCATTACGGCCACGGCCCACACCAACCCCATTTACGTGGTGGTGGCCGACCAACCCATCCGGGCCTCCAAGCGCAGTGCGGAGTGGTGCCGCGCGGCCGTGGATCGGTGTTGGGAGATGAAGTCCACCCAGATTCGGAAGGAAGAACTTCCTGCAGCCAAGGCCGCCTACGACCACGCTCGTAGGGCCTATGACGCCGTAATTGCGGAAGCCGTGGACGACACCGCGCGCTGAACGGGTGGTCGCGTGATGCGACTTCACCCCCATTTCAGGTATAATAGGGGTCTTAATTCGTCCCCTGAATCATGCTGAGCCGTGCGATCTCCGCTCCTCCATACGGTCGCTCGCCCCCCAATCCAGATGCCTACAGGACGAATGGCTACCGCAATGGATGGATACCTGAATTTATGTCGAAACTCGCCAGTGTCGTGGTCCCTTTCTACAATGAAGAGGACAATATCGACCCGCTCATCGAGAAAATTGAAGGGGTATTTGCGACCCTTTCGGACTATAACTACGAATGTTTGCTCGTCAATGACGGAAGTACCGACGCCACAGCGGCCCGTCTTGACGCCGCCGCGACGCGCAATCCCGCGATACGCCCCATTCATATGGATGGCAATTTCGGCCAATCGGCCGCGCTCCTAGCCGGAATGCGTCGGGCCCAGGGCGATGTCATCTTGACGCTGGACGGCGATCTGCAAAACGATCCCGCCGATTTCCCCCGCTTTCTGGAGCTCCTGGAAGCACACGACTGTGTTTGTGGCTATCGGGCCAACCGCAATGATCATTGGGTTCGCCTCCTCTCCAGCCAGGTGGCCAATACGGTGCGTAACGCTATTTTGCACGACGGCATTCGAGATTCGGGATGTGGCATCAAGGGCTTTCGCCGGGAATGCGTCCAGGATTTGGTGGCCTTCAATGGCATCCACCGCTTTCTGGCGGTGTTTATTCGCGCCCAGGGGTTTGAGATTGTGGAGTGCCCTGTGACCCACCACCCGCG
>JAUIMA010000159.1 GCA_030432675.1 Candidatus Hydrogenedentota bacterium
GAATCAGAGACAGATTGGGAATCATGGTGCCCACCCGGTCACCGCCCTGCTCCCAGCGCAGGCGCTGTCGGGAGCCAAGATGATTGTCGAGATAAAACCACGAAGTGAGGTCCGCCTGGGTGGGAACTTCGCCATAGACACGAAAGTAAGCTTCTTGCAAATCCTGCGCACGTGTCGCTCTCAGAAAGGAACGTCCCATCCAAATATCCGCTATCCCATCCGAACGACCGTAATAGCGGGACATGTCGGGCATCCCCAGCCATCGCAACGCGGCCATGGATTCATCCCGTTCCGCTGGCTCTCCGTGGAGGAGCTGCTCGAGGTGGTGATCACGTGAAAATTGAAGGCCTACATACCCACCAAGCAAGACCATCACGAAAAATCCCCCTGCCCAAACCCAACGAAAATACGTACGGGAATGAACGCCGTCGTACTGACCGCCAGCCTCTAATCGTAAGGTCGCATGACAGGCCAGGACCAGCGTAATTGCCGGCGACAAACCAATCAACCCGATGCCAAACCAAATGATGGCTATCAGGGAAATCGGCATCAGAGGCAGTAGCAAGATGCTGTAAAAGAAGGACATTCCATAGAGGTAGCCCAGTCCAAAGGCCACGGCACGCCGTGTTCCGAGTTCTTGTTCCGCCGCCGGAGTCGCGGACTTTATCAAGAGATAAAGAAACCACGCGGGCACCCCGAGCAACAAGATAGCGTGGAGATAGGTGGGCATGACGCCCACGCCGCCGCCCCATGTGCCATTCATCAAACCAAATTCGGTCCCAACCGCGATAAGAGGGAGTAAAACCCCAAAGATGATGGTCAGTGGCGCGTTCATTGCAATAGGCGGCGTCTTTGGCTCAACGGGACTCGTTTCGTGGGTGCCGTTACCGCTGATTGGGGCGCTCCGCTGCACGGGGCCGTCAACGCCCACAACCTCATAGGGCGTTCCGGCGGCGGCCAGCGCCCGCTCCAGGTTCTGGGGAGTAACCACGCCGCCCGCGCTCTCTTCCGCATCACTGCGGATGTGGGCACGCAGGTCTTCCAGAAAGTCTTCCGCGCCATCGCCCTCTGTTTGGGCGACAGCGAGCACCTCTTCAAGATAGGTCGACAGCCGTTGCTCCGCTTCAGGTGTCCAGTGTTTCACCAGCAGGTCCCCTTTCGATCAGGCCGTTTACGCCTACTTCAATGTCTTTCCAACAGTGGTTCATCATTTCCCGTGCCCGCTCCCCTGCGGGACTCAGCCGGTAGTACTTCCGCACCGGACCGCTGGGCGACTCTTCGATGCGGGTTTCCAGCAGCCCACTTTTTCGGAGTCGAGACAAGAGTGGGTAGATGGTCCCTTCCGTAACGACCACGCCCCGGATGGCGGTGACCCGTTTGACCAGGTCATAGCCATAGAGTTCCCCCTCGGCCAGAAGATTGACGATACACAGCTCCAGCAGGCCCTTGCGCAACTGGGTCGTCCAGTTGCTCAGATTCAGCTCGTTGTCGGAGGTCGCCATGAATTTCGTCCGTGTTGGGAGGCATTGCTATGCGGTTACACCTAGTACCTTGCATTACATTATAGTAAAATTTCGTGGGTGTCAAGAAGTGATCTTGAGCTTTCGTCAGGCCTCCGCCACATAAGCTTTGCACTTCAAAGCTCTTTCTTAATATTACAACATGATCGTGACCCTGTCAAGGACGTGGAAGAAATTGGCCGACCCAACGGGGTGCCACCCGATCCCGCCCTACGGCATCGGATGGCACGGGGAGGTCGCATTTGTGCCACGCGATACCGAGCCACACGAGGTTTCGTGTGCATGGAGCCCTATTGTTGGGGGGCCATAGGGGATGGCTTAATTCGGGCGTCCTTCCGTCGCATGGGATTGGACGCCCTCATACGGTGTGTGTGTTGGAAGAGCGTTCTACTATCCTCCACGCACACGAAACCTCGCAGCACTCGACATCGCGTGGCACGGGGCTGTCAACGGGTCGCACTCCCCTACCCCTACATCATGAAGAATCGGCCGCTAGCTTGGATAAGAGGGGAACAAGGCTACGGTATACGACGGGATGCTGGACCGCCATCCCTCCGGCTCAAGGCACCCGAACGTGTGTTACACGATCGGGTGGCACGGTGAGTTTCTTTTGTTCGCCCGGAAGTCCCCTACTCCTTCATCACTACCACGCCGGCGACCCCTTGGGGTGGCAGAGAACCCAACAACACGGTTGCATCGTCGAGGGAATCCAAGGTCAGGGGCACGCCGTCCACCAAGGATGTGACGGACTTTCCATCGGCCTCTGGCAAGGTCAGCAAAGGTCCCGCGACGCTACGGTCATTAGCGTTGTAGAGGGTGTAAAGGACGTTGCCGTCGTGGGGGAAGGCGTTGGCATAGACCCCCTCGGCCAGGGTGTCGATATGGGGCGTGGCATCGGCACTCCGGAAGTACCGTCCAAATTTCTGGTAGATGGGGTAAAAGTCCCCCGCTTTCTCGCGGAAACTCTCGCTGTACCACGAGGCCCCCCGGCCCTTGAGCCAGAGTCCCATGCCATGAAAGAAGGCCAGCTTGAGGTCATCCTCTTCGGCGGGGATGGGCCGAATTCCGTGGGCCACCATTTCGAAGACGGGGATACTGGGCTGGAGGTAGCGGTGCAGCGGGAGTTTGGTGGGTCCCATGGGATGTTTCGTGTGTTTCATCCCGAGGTTAAAGGCCCCATCGATGTAGGGGGTCATGGCATCACAGGGGATGTGCTCGATATAGATGGCACACTCGGGACGCACTTTGTCGAGTTCCGCGCGAATCCGCTTCAACAGGGCAATTTCCGTTTGAATGGGATTGGAGGGCACGGGATGGTCATGATTGGCCGACCAGCACTCCTTGCTCACGTCACAGATGCCCAATTGGTCGACGTAAACGGCGTCGGCCTTGGAGGCCCTGGCCACTTCGGCGATATCGGCGGCGAGGGCGTCCTGCCAGCCTTTGGCACCGGGACAGCAGAAAAACTCCATGTCGCCGGGCCACCAGGCGGGCTTGTTTCCGCCGCGAATGAGCTGCCATTCGGCAAGGCCCTGGGCCGCGTTTCGTGCCCGCTTATCGAGGAGGTAGCCTTCGAAATAGAGCCCCACCTGCACCCCCTTGGCATGGGATGCGCGAATGCCTTTGCCCAACGCGTTGAGGCCACCGAGATCGTTGGTCGTGTAGGTGCCTACCCGGCCCAGGGTTTCATTGTAGGCCCACCCGGAAATATCGACCATATCCACCCCACCAAAGGCCCAGCGCGATTCGGCGATGAGCTTTTCGAAGGAGTACGCGGGCTTGGCCACATCAAAGAGATAACTCGTGCCACCCAAAGGATAGTCCCGGCGGCAGTAGAAGACATCATCCATCGTGTTGGAAGGGCGGCGGGGAAAGGTGCGGCGCACCCAGTCACGATAGGCTTCGAAGGGCTCTCGCCAATCGCCTTCATGAGGCAAGAGCACGGTCGTGGGCAGCGTGTGGTGGGTGCCCGGTTCCAATTCCAGCCGCCGGTAGGTGACGGACATCTCCGTTTCGCCAGAGCCATCGTGGCTAAAGCCGAACCACTTCCGCTCCAGGCGGTCATCCTCTACGATACAGGCGAGGCCACCACCGGCGGTGCCATCATAGACGGCCATCAACTGATTCGGATAGCGGCCGCCGTAGACTTCCGAGACGGTGACCGGGCGGCTATCCATCATGGCGCTCCGGCCCCCGAGCACATAGGCGGGGGGCCCTTCCGTTCCGACGCGCAGGGACGTAAGTTGGGGAAAGGCCACGTCGGGCTTCCAGGTCGTCGGACCACGATTGCTCAGCGTAGCGGCGCATTCGATACCACCATCGGCACGAAGTTGAAGTGACATCTCACATTGGAGATCCCCGTCGCCAACCTGCCACAACACCACCAGCTTATCTTTCGTGGGCACGCGAAGGGCGTCCAGAAAGGTGAGGGGCAATGGCGTATCGTCCTCCCCCATGATCTGGATCAGAGGGGCAAGACCTTCGTGGAGCAGCTCCCGGCGCTCCTCGCCCAACTGGAGCCGATGGACGATTCCACGCCGATCCAGAATGAGTCGGGTAACCGGTCCTTCGAGGATAAGGGCGTCCTCCGGCACAGGGGCCGTCGGTGCCGCCTTAAGAAAAGCAGGCACGGGCGCTTCCTCCTCGGCGGTGGACGCCGTCTGGTCCAGGCGGGAGGCGGTCAGCAAGACCACCTGACCGTAAGACATGCCTTCGCTCAGGTGAAGGGATGCCAGTTCGGCTCCAGGCCTGACGGGGACCGTATAGGCCCCGAGACCGGGTTGAAGTCCCACCTTTCCGCTTTCCGCATGACGGGGAATCACGTCTTCCCTCAGGCCATCGGTGTAGACCAGGGTGGCACTGAACTGGTGGGCCAGGGGCGCATGGCGCCGGGCCACGAAGGAGCCCTTGGAATACCAGGCCTGCCCACTTCCCCAGAGCCGGGTGGCCAGTAACAGTGCCACGGTGTCACCTGTACCCGAGGCATCGAGGGTCCATTCCTGCATACCATCCAAGGGGGTGGCCACGGCCTGGTGGCCCCATTCGAAAGGCAGCCCCCCCACCATGACCGCGTTATCCTGCGAGATGTCCATCCCCAAGAAACGCGTCACCGCTTCCGGACTCACCCTGTTCACCGGGGGCAGGTCCAGCGCCGTATAATCCTGCGCACCGTCTAAGGGGGACATTGGCGGCAGCGGCATAGACTCTGCCTGCGGTTGAGCCAGAAAAGCCAGCTGGTTCAGGCGCAGCACAACGGGTTCGTCCCCACTTTGCACGGTGATGGTAATCTCTCCGACGCGCTCCAGGTTGTCCACTGCCGCCAGATCGATGGTATCGATGTGCAATCCTGCCGTGAAGGTACCGCACTCGTAGCGACCGCCACTGGCGAGGGGATTCTCCGTATTGGTTGCACCGGGCGTTATGGGGCCCGTGGAGCCATCAAAGAGGCCAAAGGGCGGCGGCGCATCGCCAGGCACCCCACCTTCCACGAAATAGGAGGCCGCCAGGGTGGCGAAGGGGTCCATCCAAAGGGGTTCGGTCGTCAGGGTCCAGGCCATGGCCCGGTGGGGCTCGGTGATTACAAAGGCGAGCACCCCATCGACTTCCACAATCATCGCGTCGGGGTCGGGGCTCTCCACCCGCCAGCCTTCTTTGGCCCATCGGAGTGGGTCCACCCGTGCGAAGTCGGTGCTGTGACTGAGGAGTCGGTCGTCCGCCCAGCCGGGCAGGGTCAGGGCAGAGAAAAGGAGAACGTATCGTAAAGCGCGCATGGAAATTCCCGGTAGGACCGCCTTCAGTAAAACCATTGAGGGCCCCAGTCTACGGCATCCAGCGCGTTGTTTTAAATGGGTAGTGGCGCGTAGTTCAGGAATGCCGGCCGCGACGCTCCTGTTCGGCTTTCAATGCTTCCTGGGCGGTGCGGTGATACACGATGGCACTGGGAAGAAAGAGGGCTACGGCCAGCCAGGCCACAAAGAAGGACGCCCCCCACCAATAGATTCCGACAAACCAGCAGAAGAAGTTTGCGAAGAGCCCCAATGGGGTCGCCACCCACACATGGATGGGTCGATACCACCATGGCCCCTCCGGAGGATTGAGCGCCCGCAATGCGGCGCGAAACTGCCGTTTCCAGGTCCGTGCGAGGGGGCCGGGATGATATTCCATGGCCGACGTATCGGCAATATAGATGGCGTTGGTTTTCATGTGCACTACTCCGACGTTTTGCCAACCCATTGCCTATGTTCATTATGGGCGGAAGACATGAGATCTGTCAATCGTCGGGCCCTCTGGGGGTGTAGATTCTTGCACCGCAGGCCCCGTGTAGCGTATATCATGCTCCACAGGTCGGTGATTCAACCATCACGGCCGGAGTAAGCACACGATGATACGAATTCGCGCGGTCCAGGGCGGTTCTTTCCTGTTGTCTCAGGACCGCATTGCCCAGGTGCAGGAAATCTTCCGGCACGCCTTCCCCGTACCCGACATGGACGGATATGAAACCCGTATTCCAGAATTGCTCCGAGACCCCATCGAGCAGGGCTATCACTCCGCCCTCTTGATAGCAGAGCGCACCTTTGGCCGGGTCGAAGGCTTCGCACTCGTCATCCAGTTCCCCCAGGCCCAGTGCGCCTTCCTGGACTTTATCGCGGTCCACCCCGACATACACGGCAGTGGCATCGGGGGTGCCCTCTATGAGGCCACCCGGGAACACTGCCAGCAGATGGGCGCCAAGGGTCTCTATCTGGAAATCGACCCGGATGACCCGGCCGACAGCGTGGATCCTGGAAATCTGGACCAGGCCCGGAAGCGGGTTAGCTTTTATGAACAATATGGCGTGCGCGTCATCAGTGGCACGGACTATGCCCTGCCGGTAGGCGATCCCCCGACGACCGCCTACTTACTCTTTGATGGATTGGGGGAAACGCAGACCCTCCCCCGCGCTGCCGCACGCAAGGCGGTCGATATGATTCTAAGCCGCCGCTTTGGTCATATCGCGGATCCCACCTATCGCAAGCGCATTGTCGGCTCCTTTCGCGATGACCCGGTGCAGTTTCGCCCCCGCCTGCGGGCACGGCAGGAAGCACCCCGACAGGCCGTGGCTACGAAACGCTTAGGCCAGCGCTTTGCCATGGTGCTCAGTCCCAAACACGAAATTCATCACGTCCGGGAACGGGGCTACTTTGAGCGCCCCGCACGGGTAAAGGCCATCGATGAAGTCCTTGGCGCCAGCGGACTCTTCGAGCGTATCCGCCCCCGGGAGCACGGTGACAAGGCCATCCTCGCCGTCCATGAAAACGACTTTGTGCAGTTTTTGCGCACCGTGACCTCGAAGCTCAAAGACGGAAGACCCTTTTATCCCGACACGTTTCCCATCCGACGTCCCGACAAGAAACCCAAGCGCATCCCCGATCAGGCAGGCTATTACTGTATCGATACGGGCACCCCGCTCCACCGGAATGCCTTCATCGCTGCCCGGGCGGCCTCCGATGCCGCGGTCACGGCCGCCGAAGAGATTCTGGCAGGGCGGCGCCTGGCCTATGCCGCGTGTCGCCCTCCCGGTCACCACGCGGGTGCCAACTACTTTGGTGGTTTCTGCTACTTCAACAATGCCGCCATCGCGGCACAGTTTCTCAGTGCCCATGGCCGAACTGCCATTCTCGATATCGATTTTCATCATGGCAACGGCACCCAGGACATTTTCTACGAGCGCAATGACGTATTGACCGTATCGGTCCACGGCGACCCGGACTACGAATATCCCTTTTTCAGTGGCTTCGCCAATGAGACCGGGACGGGTGCAGGCGCGGGATTCAATGTTAACTTCCCGCTCCCCCCAAAAACCGACGACGCCCGATATTTACGCACCTTCCGCCGCGCGCTCGACAGCGTCCGGGCCTTTCAACCCGATATTCTCATTGTCTGCCTCGGTTTCGACATTCTGAGGGGCGACCCCACTGGATCCTTTGTGCTTACCCCGGGAATCTTCCGCACGTTGGGCGAGCAGCTCATGCAGACGCGGCTCCCTGTGCTGGTCGTGCAGGAGGGCGGCTACAACGTGCGAAACATAAAACGCGGCAGTCTGGAATTCTTCCATGGCTGCGCCAAAGGCTTGAACGGATAGCTCAATCGAAAACACGACGGCCCTGCCACGAATCGTCTCGTGGCAGGGCCGCGCTGTATTGCTCTATAACGCCATGGAGCTGCCCCCGTGGCGCAGACGTTGACTCAGTCGAGTTCTTTGACCTTGATGTTCTTAAACCAAATCGGTGCCCCGGCGTGTTTTCCCTGGAATCCGATGCGCCCTTTGGTCGGCAGTTCGGCGGCCGGCTTGGAAAGCCACGGCGGCACATCGGAACCATCGGGGTTCTTTTTGGCGGAAGTATATTTCCGCATATCCATGGAAGCCACGTGTTCCCCATTGAGCACTACGTCAACCTGACTGTCCTTGCAGGTGATGGTGTAGCGGTTCCACTCGCCTGCGGCCTTCCCGGCCTGTTTGGTTGGAGCCAGGTGACCGAAGATGCCGCCACAGCGCCAGTTGGGGGCGCCGTCTTTCCACTTGTCGGCCTTATCGTCCTGAATTTGGACCTCCAGAGAATTTGGAATCCAGTTGTCGATGTCGCTGCAGTAGATCGCCACCCCGCTGTTGGCGCCCGGCCCCATCTTGAACTCCAAATCGAGGATGAAGTTGTCGAAATCCCGCTCACTCCAAATAGCCTGGTCTTCGCTCGCCGTAAAGACGCCGTCTTCCGCCGTCCATACGCCGTCGGGCTTCACCGCATTGGAGAGGTCGTCTTTAAAGAGAGAAGGCCAGTCGCTGGTATCCGGGTGGGCATGTTTTTCATGGTTGTCGGCCGTGGCAAAGCCGCAAAGCAGCAGCATGGCCATAAGGGGAAGGAACATCTTCATGAGGATTCTCCAATTGAGGTTGGCAGTGATACGCCGCAACTACACGGGCACTGGGTAGCATAGACCAAAGTCCGGTCGTGCGCAAGGGGACGAAACGAAAAACGGCGTGGGCTGTGCAGAGACAACCCACGCCGAAACTTGCTTCATTCAACGGGCTCAGATAAGCGCCGCTTTATCACGCAGCTCGTTGTTCAGGATACGATCATTCTCGGTGTAGTCCACCGGCGCGTCGATGAGATGGACGCCGGGGCTGTTGAGGCATTTCTCCAATACGGGAACCAACTCAGCCGCTGCCCCGATCCGGTGCCCGTGGGCGCCGTAACTTTCGGCATACTTGACGAAGTCTGGGTTTCCGTAGTCGAGGCCGTAGTTGGGAAATTCCATGTTGGCCTGTTTCCATTTGATCATGCCATAGGCATCATCACGAAGGATCAGGACCACCAGATCCATCTTCAGGCGCACGGCCGTCTCGAGTTCCTGGGAGTTCATCATGAAGCCGCCATCACCACAGACAGCGAGCACCTTTTTCTCGGGGAATACCAGGCGTGCCGCCATGGCAGACGGAAGTCCGGCACCCATAGACGCCAAGGCGTTGTCCAGCAGCACCGTATTGGGCTTATGGGCCTTGTAGTTACGCGCGAACCAGATTTTGTATACGCCATTGTCCAGAGCAACAATACCGTCAGAAGGCATAACCTTGCGCACATCGGCGACAAGACGCTGCGGGTATACGGGAAAGCGGTCGTCGTCGGAACCTTCGAGGATACTCGCTTCCACGTGCTCACGCACGGTGTTGAAGCGGCTGAAGTCCCATGTGGACTGCACTTCCAGTCCTTCTTTAATCTGCCAGATGCTGTTGGCGATATCACCCACGACTTCCAACTGCGGAAAGTAGACCGGGTCCACTTTGGCAGAGATGAAGTTGATGTGAATCACCTTACGGCCATCGTCGCCCATGAAGAACGGCGGTTTCTCCACCACATCGTGACCCACGTTGATGATGAGGTCAGCCGAATCAATGGCGCGGTGTACGAAGTCGTTGGCCGAGAGGGCCGCATTCCCCATAAAGAGTGGGTCGGTCTCATCGACCACGCCCTTACCCATTTGGGTCGTAAAGAAAGGAATACCCGTTTTGTCGATAAACTCACGGAGCATCTTGGAGGTCAGCTTGCGGTTGGCCGCCGCACCGATGAGAAGCAATGGGCTCTTTGCCTCTTCGATCATCTCGATAGCAAAGCGGATAGCCTTATCTTCGGCGGTGGGTCGGCGCACGCGGCTTATAGCCAGCAAGGGCAGGTCCGTATCTTCTGCGGCGACATCTTCGGGCAACTCGAGGTGCGTGGCACCAGGACGCTCTTCTTCGGCGGTACGGAAGGCTTCACGCACGCGCGCAGGGATATTGTTGCCACTTACCAGTTGCTTGGTGAACTTGGTAATGGGGCGCATCATATCGACAGCGTCGATAATCTGGAAATGTCCCTGTTTACTTTTCTTGACGGGCTTCTGCCCCGTAATCATTACGATTGGCATAGCGCCGAGTTGCGCGTACGCTGCCGAAGTCACGAGGTTAGTCGCGCCCGGTCCGAGGGTACTCATGCACACCCCTGCTTTGCCGGTAAGACGCCCATAGGTGGCCGCCATAAAACCTGCTGCTTGCTCGTGGCGAGTCAGGATAAGCTCGATACTCGAGTTCCGCAGCGAATCCAGCAGGTCAAGGTTTTCCTCACCGGGAATACCGAAGACGTATTCAACGCCTTCTGCTTCCAGCGCTCTAACAAACAGATCCGATGCTTTCATGATGGCTTCTCCTCCAGGCCATTGAGGTGGCGTCTATTATCACCATGTGACCACGCCATGCTTCTACATGTAACGGGAAAGTAAACCACGGGCCGCGCCCGATTCATTCCCTAATCGCTCGACTCAGTGCGATGCCCGCCCACCATAGCAAAATGGGCACGCATGGGCAACCTAATCCCGGTGTTAATTGAATTTATCTGCCAACACCCGGGCAGATATAGAAAACGCGCCAGCAACTTGTTACAGTCACTGGCGCGTGATTTCTAATGGCGGAGACGACGAGACTTGAACTCGCGACCTCCGGCGTGACAGGCCGGCGTTCTAACCAACTGAACTACGCCTCCGCGTTAAGAGCGCTGTGCGCTCCCCCCGTCAAGGGAGCCATAATATAGCATTTTATTTTGGCACCGTTCAAGCACTTTCTGAAATTTTTTTTATAAATCGATGATCTTTTTTTCGCCTGCGGTCAGACGCGCACTGCTCCATCAGAATCGATGACTAAATCCGCCGCGACCGGCCATGTTTTCCCCGCACTCTTGGCGACAAACTCTTCTTTGGTCAACGCAAACAACGGGCTGATCTCGATGGCAATGGAACTCTTCCCCGCCGTGTCACGGGGCACGGGGGAACCTGCTGCGTCGAGCCAGGCCGCCCAATAGTTGGTCATACTTTCCCGGGCGGCGGTAACCGAGTTGTCCCCTTCAAATTGCTTGGTAGGGGTATATTCTCCGGGCGGGTCAATTTCGAGGGCTACGGGCTCGTGGTTGGCCATGCGCAACGAATCGAACACAAAGGTCTCGAACTTATAGCCGTTGGGGGTCTCTGGTGCTATGGAATTACCTGTGGCGTCAAGGCAGGGAATCTTTTTGTGGGCAAGGTGCCACGGGAAACTCTCAAAATTGTCGTAGACCCGCTGAACGAAGTCCACTGAAAAGGTGTGAATAGCCGGGTTGCCCGCGTAGTACACCACGTTCCCGTCGGCGTCGGTCTCGAGCAATTGGGGATAGATATCTAATTCGCTGTATTCAATGACGTGATAGACGCCATCGCAAAGACAGTGAACCCCCACGGCTTCCCGTG
>JAUIMA010000160.1 GCA_030432675.1 Candidatus Hydrogenedentota bacterium
CGGCGGATTCTCCACCCTCTTTAAAGCGACGCCATAACTCTTTTTCGTCTTCTTCTGTCAACGCAAACTCTCTATACGCGCACGGGTGCTGATGATCTCCGTGATGCGAAGTCCAAACTTTTCATCCACTACTACCACATCGCCCCGCGCAATCAGTTTCCCATTTACCAAGAGGTCCACGGGCTCATCCACCAGGTGGGCTACTTCCACGATGGAGCCCGGGCCAAGATTCAGGATTTCCGAAATGGGCATTTCTACACGGCCCAATCGCGCGGTGGCGACCAGTCCAATGTCGAGGACCATGTCCAGGTTTTCCGGTGCGGCCGCCCGTGATCCGCCCTGGAGGCTGTCTCCAGCGGCGGCTACATCGCCGCCGAAGCCACTTAGAATATCGTTCATTTCGTCCGGACTCAACTCCGCTTCGGTGGCCAAACCGGCTTCGGGGGCGACGAGCTGGTCTTCGGGGACCAGACTCTCCAATTGCTGACTGAACAGCGCGACACCGGAGCCGGAAATGTCCGCATTGTTGGTAAAGGTAAAGGGGACGAGACTTCCACCGTCACCAAGCAATTCCTGCAGGGCAGTCGCGTGCTCTGCGCCGCTATCGACGAGGTCAACATTCTCCAACGGGGTCACATCCCGTCCGAAGCGTTCCATCAGATTTGTTACCCCGCCGCCCAGGGCGGGGTCTGCAATCTCCTTGAGCATTGAGCGGTCATCATCGCTCAGGGCCTCCACCTCCACAAAATCTTGCTCCTGGATGAGTGCCGCCATTTGCGCGGCAGTGTGGACGTTGAGCAAGAGTGCGACGGCCCCCAAATCGCCCTGGATGTTGGCCTGCAGCGTGACGGGAAATTCCGACAGTCGGGCGGCAAGGCCATCGGAAGTGATCTCTTCTCCGTCAGCGAGCTCGTACTGGAAGGAACAACTGAGCATGGCATCAAGCACGTCAAAGGCGCCCTTGAGCAGGCCGGTTCCTACGATGTTGGCAGCGATTGGGTTCATATAGCGTCGGCTACTCCTGGTAAAAGTCTAACAGTTGTACGGCGCTGTTTTCGCGACGGCGGCCCGGCGAGGCATGAAACTTGGGACGGCCACCCACTTCAACGAGAAGGGGGGCATGGGGGGAGCTATCCAGTTGTATTACATCCCCCACGGAAAGGGTGGCCACATCACTGACCGAAATTCGGGCGCGCCCGAGTATGGCATCCACCGGCACCCGACTGCGAAGCAGTTGGGTCTTGATAGCGTTCCGCGTCATCTCAGCCACGTCGTCACTCATGCGGCGGGAGAAATGGGCCTGCTGTGAAATCAGATCGAGGATGGGGTTGAGCACGAGCAGGGGAATACAAAAGTTCATGGTGCCCACCGTTTCGCCAATATGGACTTCATAGCCGACGAGGATGACCATTTCACTGCCCGCAACGATTTGGACAATCAGGGGATCGCTCTCCTGCTGGAGCACACTCAAGCGGAATTCGATAAGTTGTTCCCAGGAACGGCGGAGACTATCGAGAATCATCATCACGATACGTTGGATGATGCGATTTTCAATCTCGGTCAGTTCTCGGGGTTCGGGCAAGGTCATGCCTTTTCCACCGAGTACACGGTCTACGATGGGGAAGACCATCGAGGGGCTCATCTCAATCACGGCCGTGCCTTCCAGGGGGGCCATGTCGATGATAGACAGGGCCGTCGGGCGTGCGACGGAAAGGATGAATTCATCATAGGTCAGCTGATCGATAGACGTGAGATCTACCCGGACCACCGTGCGAAGGAAGGGGGGAAAGATAATGCTGACTTCCCGGGAGAAGGCTTCGAAAAGGCTCTGTAGCCCCTTAAGCTGCTCTTTGGAAACCCGCTCGGGACGACGGAAATCATAGGGCGACAGGCTTACATCCTGCTCGGCCTGTGCCCCCTGTTCGGCCTCGCCGATGTCACCCTCGGAGACGGCACCCAGAAGTAGATCGACTTCGTCCTGGCTGAGAATGTCGGCCATGCTAACCCTTTGTCCAAACGCCTGTTTAGGTCCCGCAATTGTGAGGCGAGTATAGCATAGGGTCCAAGGTGGCGCAAGCGGTGGTGGTAGAGATAAGGCATTTGTTTTGAGCTAGATACAGCATTTCTGACTCGGAGTGATACTTCTTGACCACTTTCGCCGAATTCTTGTCATCACCGAGGGCACATACGTCGTTATTCCAACAGATTGGATTCCCATTCCATCTCCCCCTCGGTGTCACGCTGTCACCGTGACGGCGGGTTCGCTTCATCCCGGCGGGCCCGCCGTTGTTATTATTCTCTACCGGGTGCCCAGGCCCCGGTTCAGGAGCCGCCGGAATCGTATGCCGACGGCACTGTCCTGTAGGGCCATGGCGTCTAATCGGCCGGACACCTTGTCGGCAAAGGAAGCGGGCGTGTCGGTGCTGTCGATCCAGATGCGGCGGAGTGCCCAGCGATTTCGGACCGGGCTGTTGTGCCCATACTGGTTGGCACAGGCATAGGAAAAGCCCGCAGCGGCCACGAGCTGCTCGGTTTCGAGGCTGAAGTCGAGGGCAGCCCCGTAGGGATAGGCGAATGCAGTTACCGGTGTGTTCAGGAGGGCTTCGAGGTCCTGCTTAGACGTCACGATTTCCTGCTCCTGCGACGCGGGTGGTAGGGTGGCGAGACGGGGGTGGTGTGCCGTGTGGGCGCCAATCTGAATACCGTGGGCGGTGGCTTCCCGGAGTTCGTCGGGGGTCATCAGGCGGCCACTTTCTGGCTCCTGCTCACGGGGCAAGGTGCTGCCAAGGTGGCCGGACACCACGAAGATCGTGGCAGGAAACTGGTGTCGCGTAAGGATCGGTACCGCGTGCTGCAGGTTGTCGGCGTAACCGTCATCAAAGGTGATGGCTACACCGGGCTCCCCCTGTGCTGCGGCATCCAGCGGAATGACCGGGTAGGGCGCGGCCGCGAGCCAGGCCATCTGCTCCGAAAAGTGCTCGGGGGCCACGTTCATTTCATAGCGGCGGTGACCAATGCTGTGGTAGGTGAGGATACGCGAGGTGGGTTGGCGTGCGCTTTTCAACCAGGGTCCCGCGAGGCGCATGGCCCTTCTGACATTGCGCTTGAGCCCGTTCTTGAGGCGCTGTCCGTCAGCCATGGGGAAGCCTGCGGGCGCTTAGCAGTCCCCAGACATACCCGAAGGCATAGCTGCTGTACGCGGCAAAGCGCATCTGCTGACCGGTTCCCAGGGCCTTGAGCAGGCGCAGGGGAAAGCGCACGATGCGAAAGGGCAGGGAGGTCTGTGGTTTAAAACCTGCGTCATGGAGCGATTCATGGGTCTCATAGACGCTTTCCCGTTGGAATTTGTAGGTATAGGCCGAGCCAAAACCATTGCGGAAGAAGATGCGAAGCAACTTCTTCCAGGTTGCGGGCAGCGGGTGGTAGATGCGGGCCTGAGGTGCCAGCACCACCCGATAGCCAGCGGCCCGAAGCCGCACACGTAAATCAGGGTCCAGCCCCCGCAGGATGTCTTCCCGTTCCCGACCAATCTCCTCAAATACAGCAGCCGGTATCGCGCAGCATCCGTGGCACGCCAAATCACTGTCCGTGGCCTCGTCTACAACCGGGGTGTGAAAGCGGGGGAACTGAAGTGCGGCTTTTCGCTGGAAGGGATTGGAATCGGGAAAGACGACAATGCTGGCACCGGCCATCCCGATCCGGGGATCACCATCTATCGTCTGAATGATACGTTCGAAGACATGCTCATCGGCCAGTTCGCTATCGTCGTCCAGGATGAGCAGGAGATCGCCCCGTGCCTGGGCGGCACCCTGATTGATGGCCTTGCCCTGGGGGGAAACTCCTTTGACGATAATCGTTTCGTAGTCGGTGAAGGTCTGACGTTTTACACTCTCCAAAAGGCGGGGGACACACCCGTCGCGGTGGCCATCCCACGATGGGATAATGACGGAGACGCGGGGGGTTGGGTTGGGGCTGTTAGTCATGGTTGGAGAGTATACGGATCGGCCTGGGCCCGATAAAGTGTAAAACGCGTCGGTGAAGCATGGGGTGGCGGGCTATGCTGTGCTAAGATGAACCCATCATGACGAGCTTAAACACCGCATTGGACCGCTACCTGCAGATGGCGGTATTTGAGGCTGGCCTTTCGGAGGCGACGCTTTCCGCTTATGGTGCGGATTTGCGCCGTTATCTTGCCTTTCTGGAGCAAAACGACATTGAGCAAATCGAGGAGGTGGCGCGGGAAGATGTTCTCGACCACCTGGGTGGTTTGATTGCTTCCGGATTGCAGGCCCGCTCCTTGGCGCGCCATCTCAGCGCGATACGTCGTTTTCACCAGTTCGCCCGCGATGAGCAGCTGGCGCCTGGCGACCCCGCAGAGGGCATCGAGACACCCCGATTGGCGCGCCTGCTTCCGCACAGCCTGGGACATGACGAGGTGGAGCGTCTCCTGGCCGCACCGGGAAAGGACCCGGACGCACCACACGCCGTGCGGGACACGGCAATTCTTGAGCTTTTTTATTCCTGCGGACTGCGCATTTCTGAGTTGGCCAATCTGCCGGGCAGCAACCTGGATATGAGTGAAGGGGTATTGCGCGTTCGCGGTAAGGGGAGCAAAGTGCGGCTGGTGCCCCTTGGCCGTCAGGCCCAGGCGCGCCTCTTGGCCTGGCTCGATTTCCGAGCGGACGGGCCGATTGCTGACGACACCGTTTTCCTGAACGACAAGGGGAAGCGGCTCAATCGGGGGGCCGTCTGGCGCGTGGTAAAGCACTGGGTGCGTGCGGCAGGTATCACGCGTAACGTGACCCCCCACATGCTCCGACACAGTTTCGCCACCCATTTGCTGGATCATGGTGCCGACCTACGTGCGGTGCAGGAACTGCTCGGTCATGCGGATATCAGCACGACCCAGATTTACACCTACGTCAGTGTGGCCCGTCAGCGCGAGGCCCACCAGAAATTTCATCCGCGGGCCTAGGCGCTCAGGGGTTGACGCTGAAAACGGGCCGGGGCGGCTCTACGTCACCGTTGTGGGGTGTTTCGTAAAGGATGGGGCGATAGAGCACCTGAAAGGGATCGGTGCGACGCTCATAGAACCAGTCGGCGAGCAATTCCAATCCTTCCGACCCCGCTTCGCGGAGGGGTAGCCAAACATGGGCTGCCGCTTCGGAGACGACCGAAGCTTTGTAGGTGTAGGTCCACTCGACGATATCGAGGTTTTCTCCCGGCATGCGGCCTGCCCGCCGTGCACCTTCCCGAATGCTGGAGCCATCCTCCGTGCCGCTGCATTCCACGAGGCCGGTGATATCCCGATCATGGAGCAGACGGTGGGTGATACGTACGTTGTTGTCGGAGTCGAAAGTGGTCGGACGAACCAGCGCCTCATCAAAGGGAATGCCCGCTTCTTCCAGGGCGCGTTGGTAGCCCCGATCCCGTTCTACACCGGGTTGGTACCCCTCGAGCCCCTTCAGCATGCCGATGCGGGTATGCCCCTTATCGATTAGAAATTTGGTGCTGATGTAGGCGGCCTCTTCATAGTCTACGGTGGCACAGGAAACGTCGGGGAAGCTGTCCAGTCGTCCCATGGCCATATAGGGGCACCCCGCTTCGTGAATGCGTTGCACGATGGGATCGTTGACCCGAAGCGGGCCGGCCACGACGCAGGCGCCAAAGCGTTGTTCGTTGACGCCCCGGGCATAATCATAGTGACCATCTCGCAAGGGAGGATTCATATCAAACCCGATGAACTCACCCGCTTTGAAGATGCGGTTTAACTCAAAAAAGAGCCAGGTGAGTACATCGTTGCTGACGGGAATCAGATTTGGCGGCGCCGTTACGGCCACACCGATGCAATCGAGCCGTTGACGCCGAAGACTGCGGGCTCCGGAGTGGGGATGAAAGTTCACCGCCCGGATAAATTCCTGTACCCGTGCCCGGGTTGATTTGCCCACGCCTGCCTGATTATTCAGCACGCGACTTACGGTACGTGCGGAGACGCCCAGCTCGTGGGCGATGTCGTGTATGGTGTAGCGACCGGAGGTTTTCTGTGCCATCGTATTGCCTATAGTTTTTGTACTATTGTTTTTTATCACGGTAGCATAGGGGCCACGCAAAAAAAAAGAGGGATGGATGCGGGGAATGGGGGAAGAAGGGGTAAATCGGGGGGCTCTGGGGTGCCGAAAGGCGACGGGGGCGTAAGGCGGATGCCCTACGAACTCTGGAAGGGCTGTTTTTACACGGGCAGACGGCCTGTACAGGAACTACCGGGCAGCTCAGATACTGGGATTGTCGTGTGCGTCCAAGGGGGAAAACGGATGCTCTCGCACCCGAATCACTTTCAGTCAGCGGAAGTATTTAGTAGACACATTGTCGGGGCTCATGCGCTCAATTGAATGTTGCCAAACTGCTCGAAGTAGTACTGAAGTGCAAACTGGTGCTTGTCGTGGGGGATTCCCGCGAGCAATTTGAGCCGTTGCGGGCCTGCATATTTGCCATCTTCGTCATCCGATACCTGGCCGTCGTGCACCAGTTTCACGTCTTCCACCTGAAAACAGTTTTCCAGATCTTCCAGTCCCTTAATGGGGCGGTCCGTGGGGGCCAGCATTAACTCACCGGGTTCCCAATAGGTAAATCCCTCGCTTTTTTCCTGGGGCGTGATCGTGAGGTCCAGCCAGACATAGCGCAGGTCTTCGGCCGGTGCTTCTTCTTCCTCGTCATCGCTCCAATCCGCGTCCGCCGGTCGCTCGGTCCATTCAAAGCCATGCAGAACGCATGTAGCACCTGCCAGGGCTTTCCCTTTCATCTTAAAGGGGGCGGAAAAGAGCTTGCGAATAGCCGCACCAATCAGAACCTTTACGACAAAATAGAAAATGATGAGACCAGCGCCCAACCAGATAGGGACATAGCCGAAGTACATACCGGCACAGAGTGCGATGAGAATTATGAGTCGAACAGGCTTAATCTTAAAACGGGGTTCACGCTCATCCATGGAATCGTCCTCCTGAATAGTGGCTTCCCCGGTTGGGGGTTGGACTGGCTTAGCTTGTGGCAGGGGAGGGGGTACGTTGCGCATGGCGACGGAGATATTTTCCCGAAGCGGCCGCACTTTTTCATACTGGAATTCATTGAGTAGCCGGTCGCAGATGGCGAGGGCACGGTCGTACCGTTGCAGCCGTTCGAGGGTGCGGGCCTGCGCATTCAGGATTCGGTGATTGTCTGGGAAGTGTACTTCAATCGCGTCAAGATCGGCGAGTGCGTCTTCGTAGCGCCCGTGTGTATAGAGCTTGTCCGCTTTTTCAAACCGGGTCTTCGCTTCCTTTTTATCCATCGATACCTGCCCATGCCCTTCAAGTGGTTGTGACAATTGGGTGCGCTATTGGATTCAATGCATAGTTGGGGTAGCGTACGCACAGATTTCCCAACGACTCTCCCTCGTTTGGGAACCCGCGAATTCGCTGTCGCTATTGTGCGTTATTTTCCGGCAAGTTGCAAGTGGGTTTACGCGAGTCTGATGCACTGGGCTTGACGGTGGTCCCACTCAAGACTCATTCCAATGCGCGTCGAAGAACGCGAAACTCAAGGGGTGGAGGGACATGGAATGCGTATCAGCCGTCACAGACGGCAGCGGCCCGGGGAAGGGCAAGAATACGGGTAAAAAGGCGCTCCGCCAATTCCGATTTGGCGAGGAGGGGCAATACCTCTGCCTCTTCATCGGGGGTGAGAAACCAGGCGCGTGAGGTTTCTGTACCGAATCCCGAGTCTGCGCCAGAGACATCATTGGCGACAATGAGGTCGAGTTGTTTTTCCTGGAGTTTCCGTTGGGCATGTTCCAGGAAATCATGGGTCTCTGCGGCGAAACCGACCGCTATTTGATGGGCGGCCCGGGTCAGCCCGACATGGGCTGCGATGTCCGGATTCGGTGTCAGTTCGAGACGAAGGGGTTGGTCGTCTCGTTTCTGTTTCTTCGTCGGCGGGTTTTCAATACGGTAATCGGCCACGGCGGCCGCCGCGACAAAAATATCGGCTGAGGGGAGTAGATCCGTGACGGCGTCCAGCATGGTCACCGCCGTATCGGCCTGGATGATGGTGACGCCGAAGGGAGGGGCCACATCACAGGGGCCCGTGATGACCGTAACCTGCGCGCCCCGCTTGAGCGCTTCCAGAGCGATGGCATAGCCCATCTTTCCACTACTGCGGTTGCCGATGAATCGCACGGGATCAATGGGCTCGTGGTTGGCACCGCTTGTCAACAGGACGTGTTTTCCTTCGAGCGAGTGGTCATTGCGTAAGGCGATGGACGCCGCTTCCAGAATGGCGGGGGTGTCGATGAGACGCCCCGGTCCAAATTCGCCACAGGCGAGCGCGCCGGAACCCGGACCGACAAAATGACAGCCCCGCCTCTTGAGCAGGGCGATATTATCCTGCGTTGCGGGGTGTTGATACATCTTGGTGTTCATGGCGGGGGCATAGAGGACAGGTGCCCGGGTCGCCAACAGGGTGGTGGAGAGCCAGTCATCCGCGAGGCCATGGGCAGATTTTGCGATGACGTTGGCCGAGGCTGGGGCGATGAGAAAAAGATCGGCCCGGCGGGCCAGGGCGATGTGCTCGATTTCGGGGTTTTGTGCCGGCTCGAACATGTCCGTGATGGCGCGCTGTCCCGTGATACCCTCGAGACTGGCGGCCCCAACGAACTCACGCCCCCCGCTGGTCAGTACCGGAATAACTTCGGCACCGGCTTCTACCAGACGAGAGGCGAGTTCACAGGCTTTGTAGGCGGCGACGGATCCGGTAACGCCCAGGACGATTACCTTATCCTTGAAATCGCGGGCCATGGGGATCACTCCAGATAGTTCTCTTCTTCCTGGGTGCCCGTATAGAAGCCGAGCTTGTCGTCAAGGACTTCTTCGAGGGCCGTAATGGTCGATTTCTTGCTGTGCACGACCGTGCCGAAACCGTGGGACTCATCCTTCGTGATCTGGTTGGCCCGGCGGGCGGCCACGATGGTGAGGCGGTACAGGCTGTCAATTTTGCCAGCAAATTCATCTACAGAAAAGGGAGTAGGCATTTTCAGTCTCCTGTTGGGCGGGCCCGGTGTTGGGGCCCGAAAGTATATGCAATCGTCGACGAAGGGGGGTGTCCTTGCGACGTGCTGGTCAGGGTTGGCGCTCGGCGCGACAGCGCTCCGCACGGATAATAGCTTCCATGTCGCTCGCAGCCGACTCTATTTTATCATTAACGACGATATAATCAAAAGCGTGGCGTTCCGCAATCTCGTGGCGGGCGTTTTTCAGGCGCAATTCGATGACTTCGTTGTCATCGGTGCCCCGGCTGCGCAGGCGGCGTTCCAATTCTTCCAGGGAGGGGGGCATCAGAAAGATACTGACCACGTCATCTCGCTGTCGGCGTAGATTCTGCATGCCCTGAACGTCTAACTCGAGTATGACGTCCTTGCCGGTGTCTAAACAGCGGTCTAACTCGTCATTGAGCGTGCCATAGAGATTGCCATGGACCTCCGCCCACTCCACAAATTCACCGCGATCTCGCCGGGCTTCGAATACGGAACGTTCCAGGAAATAGTAGTCGATGCCTTCCTGCTCACCCGTCCGGGGGGGACGCGTCGTCGCGGATACGGTGGTGACAATCTGATCGACTTTGCGGGCACGCACTTCGTTCAGCAGCGTTAGCTTACCGGCACCCGAGGGGGCGGAAATAACCAGGAGTACACCAGAGTTCTCCACAACGCTACCCTATTCGATGTTCTGCGCTTGTTCGCGCAGTTTTTCGAGTTCGGATTTCAGACGCAATACCTCACGGGTCACGTCCGAATCCCGCAGCTTGGAGCCCAGGGTGTTAATCTCACGCTGGAGCTCCTGTGCCAGAAAATTGAGGTCCCGGCCGATGGGCTCGTCTTGGCCCAACAGGTTGAGCACCTGGTCGAAATGGCTATTCAGCCGAACGACCTCTTCATTGACATCCATTTTGTCCGCCATCAGGGCGAGTTCCATGGCAAGTCGTTCTTCGGCGATGCCAACATCACTGTTCAATTCGGCGACTCGGTCACGAAGTCGCTGTGCGTGTGCCTCGGCTAACTCGGGCAAACGGCCCTCGACGACGGCCAAGGCGTCTCGCATTTCGGCGATGCGCTCGGCTACATCCTTGGCGAGGACTTCGCCTTCCTGTTCCCGGGCTTGATTCAATTGGGCCACGGCATCGTTCAGTGCCTGGATGATGACCTTCTTGGTGGTTTCGATGTCTTGCTCCGGTTCTTCCTGAAAGAAGACACCATCCATCTGGGCCAGCACATCCAATGAGAGGGCCTCGGTGCTGTTCATCATGTGGGCCAACTCACGGCTGGCATCGATATATTGCTGTGCATTTTCCCGGTCAAAGGAAATGACCGGACGGCCGGTAGCGCCCCGGCCACGGCGCATGGAAATGGTGACCTTGCCCCGGGCGACATTTTTTTTCACCACATTGCGCAGGTCGGTTTCCAGACTGGCCCAGACCCCTGGCAAACGAAAGGAACACTCCAGAAAGCGGTGGTTTACCGCGTTCACTTCGATGGTTACCGTTTCGTTTTCGACGTCGGTGGATACCCGCCCGAAACCGGTCATACTACGAGTCATAAGATGCTCCTGCGCTGAGTTGGATGAACGGTGAAGTATAGCGCAGGGGGCTGTTTCCACGCAACCTCTTTCAGCGCAACCCGTTGTGACCTCCGTGCCACCGGTTGGGCCGCGTTATCGTGCTAGCGCGACGTCAATATGAAAAATGGCGGGCCAATATTTGCCCGTGACGAGGATTTGGCCGGTCTCGGGATTATAGGCAATACCGTTTAAGACATCCGCGCGGGAAGCCTGGTCGGCGGTAAGTAGCCCCGAACAATCGAGCCACCCGGTGACCCGACCATCGGCGGGGTCGATGCGGGCGATGAGGTCGGTTTGCCACACGTTGGCCCAGATTTCCCCGTTGATGTATTCCAATTCGTTGAGTTGGCCAACCACCTGCCCCTCACTCAAGACCAGAATTTCCCGGGTGACCTCAAAGGTTTGAGGGTTCCGGAAGCGCAGTCGGCTCGTGCCATTGCTCATGATGAGTTCGCTGCCGTTGTGGGTAATGCCCCAGCCCTCGCCCGTATAGGCGAATTCACCGGTCGGCTCGAAGGTATTCTTGTTGTAGAGGAAGGCTTTGCGGGCCCGCCAGGTCAGTTGGATAATGGTATCTTCCCAGACGACAATGCCTTCGCCAAAATAAGCGGCATTGAGATTGAATTGCTGCTGCA
>JAUIMA010000161.1 GCA_030432675.1 Candidatus Hydrogenedentota bacterium
GATGAGGCGGGCCTTTTCGATTTTCGTGGTCGCCTGTTCAAAGAGGTGCTTGCCCAGAAGCTGTTCGTTAAACGTGGACGCCACCTCGGCCACGAAAATGGTGTAGTGGCTGTAGTGGTAGGGTTGATTCTTTGCGCTGTAGTGGGTGTGCATGCTGTGGCCTGCTTCGTGGGCCAGGGTAAACATGCTGTCGAGCACATCTTCCTTGTAGTTCATCATGATGTAGGGCGGCGTACCGTAGGCACCATAGGAGAAGGCCCCGCTCCGCTTGCCCTGGTTTTCGTAACGGTCCACCCACCGTCCTTCGAGGAGTCCCTTGCGCATGAAGTTCACATAGCCATCCCCCAGTGGTGCGAGGGAATCGCAAATGTGGCCCACGGCCTCGTCATAAGGGATATTGACCTTGGGCGTTTTTACGATGGGCACATAGGTGTCATAGGCCCGGAGGTCTTTGACACGCAAGGCCTTTTTTCGCAGGTCCATATAGCGATAAAGGGGGTCGAGGTTATTGTTGACCGTCTCGATGAGACTGTCATAGACCGCCAGGGGCACGTTGTCCGAAAAGAGCGCGCCCTCAATGGCCGAAGGATAATTGCGCACCTTCGATTGGTAGACATCCTGCAAGACGCTGGCGCTGAGGGTGGCGGCCAGGGTGTTGCCATGGTCGTCATACTCTTTGTAAAACTTGGTGAAGGCGTCTTTGCGCACCGCGCGACGGGGCGATTCCAGGAGGCTGCGGAAAGAGCTCTGCGTGAGCTCCACATTGGTGCCCGTTTCGTCTTTCACCACGCCGAAGGTCATGTCCGCGTCGTTGAGTTGGCCAAAGATGTTCGAGGCCGATCCCGCCACCTCGCCCTGCATGGCGAGCAGCCGCTCTTCGGACTCCGACAAAATGTGGGGCCGATAGCGGGCGAGTTTCTGGAGTTGGAATCGGTGCTCCTGCAAGAGGGGATGCTTGATGAACTCGTTCATCTTCTTCTTGGGGATGGCCTGCATTTCCGGCGCGATAAAGCTCGCCGTTTCGCCCGCAATGGTGGCGAGATAGGTGAAACGGGCGATCATGCCCTGGTAGGTGCTGTTGGAGACATCCTCCGTACTCTTCAGATAGGCATAGACGCCCAACCGTTCGGCCAGCTTTTCAAACTCGGCCTCAAATTCGAGACATGCCAGAATGTTCTTGGCGGAACGGCCCAATTTTCCCCGGAAGGTCTCGAAGGTGGGAATCATTTTCTCCAACTTCGCGTAGCCCTTATCCCAGGCCGCGTCCGTCTTGAAGACTTTCGTCAAATCCCACGTATCTTCCAGTTTTACCTTATCCCGCTGGGGAATCATTTTTTGCTTACCCATGAAACATCCTTTATTTTTTGGCTGCCAAACGTGAGGCCTAGTATAGGGGGCGTCTGGCGACAAAATAAACCCTCCCGTTGTATCTTTAGCGGGATCCATTTATGACGGAGTATACTGGGGCCCGCCCAATACCGTACCGATTCAGGCCATGCCAAGGAGCTATCATGAATAAACTGTCCCTGCTTATCGATTTTCATCGGGACGCCCAACGACAGGGGCCCGGCAGCGAAGCCGAGACCCTTCGCGCACTGACATTCACAGAACTGGATCGGAATCGGCCGTTGAAAATGGCCGACATCGGGTGTGGAACAGGTGCCGCCAGCCTGGTGCTTGCGAAGCAACTGCCCGGCACGATTGCGGCGGTGGACCTGTTGCCCGAGTTCCTGGAAACCCTTGGTGCCCGGGCATCTTCGGTCGGGCTGTCCAATCGAATTCAGCCCATGCAGGCATCCATGGAGCGTCTGCCCTTCGGCGAGGAAAGCCTCGATCTGATCTGGTCCGAAGGCGCTATCTATACTATGGGCTTCGAAGCGGGAATTGCCGCCTGGTGGCAATTCCTCAAGCCCGGCGGTGTGCTCGTGGTCTCGGAGATCACGTGGCGCTCTGCGTCCCGCCCTGAGGCACTCAGCGCCTATTGGGAGTCCGCCTATCCCGAGATTGGCGAGGCATCGGAAAAAGTGGGCGCATTGGAGCGACAGGGCTACCATCCACAGGGTTACTTCCTACTCCCGGAATCCTGCTGGCTGACCAACTACTACGCCCCGATGGAAGCGCGCTTCGACGATTTTCTGGCCCGCCACGGACACAGCGAGGCGGCCCAGGCCCTGGTCGCGGAAGAGCGGACCGAGATCGAATGGTATCAAGCGTACAGCGCCTACTATGGCTACGGCGTCTACATCGCTCGGAAACCGCTAGCCGCATAAGGGGGATGGGATACGCCTTCTCCGGGCCTGTGGTCACGGGAGACTTTATCTAACGGCCTCTGCCGCGCTACAATTCCCGCTTCCACCAATTCCCTCAAAAGCATCAGGACACCCAATTCGCATGGAACAGACCGACTACCGGGCACTCATGGCCCGCTTCGACCAACTTCGCATTCTGGCCGTAGGCGATATCTATCTCGACGAAAACGTATCCGGCCGGGTTACGGAAGTCAGCCTGGAAGCCCCTATCCCTGTTTACGAAGTGCACCAGCGCCGCTATAACCCCGGTGCGGCAGGGAACGCGGCCTGTAATGCCGCGTCGCTCGGCGGACAGGTCACCATGGTGGGTGTGATTGGAGACGACGTCAACGCGGGAATCGTCAAACGG
The DNA here is from genome assembly GCA_030432675.1 of Candidatus Hydrogenedentota bacterium. Classification (GTDB taxonomy): domain Bacteria; phylum Hydrogenedentota; class Hydrogenedentia; order Hydrogenedentales; family JAEUWI01; genus JAEUWI01. The sequence goes on from JAUIMA010000161.1 coordinate 2,659, forward strand.
GAGTTTGAAGCGCGCAAGGTCAACACGGAGCACATCGTCGTCGACCCGGCCCGCGCCACCAGCACCTACGGAAAGCTCCGGGCAGGCGGACACAACATCCCCACCCAGGAAGTATTGCGCACCGATACGCCCAAGCCCACCCTCCTCGAGGGGGATATCGAGGCCCAGGTGATTGCGAAGATCGAGGCGTTGGCTCCCGAGATGGATGCCATCCTCATTGGCGACCAGGTGGTCTCGACCATTACGGAAAAGATTTTGGCGACTATCGTGGCCTGCGCCGAAAAACACAACCTCATCACCGTGGCCGACTCGCGGGACCGGGCGGATTTCTTTCACGGCGTAGATATCGTCGTGCCCAATGATGCCGAAGCCGGTAAAGCGGCGGGCGTTGACCCCGAAACGGAAGAGGGACTCCTTGCCGCCGGTAAGCACCTGCTTCAGTCGGCAAAGAACGCCTTTGTGACCCGTGGGCCCCACGGCATCGAAGTCTTCGCGGCCGATGGCTCCGTCGAAAATGTGGCCATTCGTCCCGTGAAGGCCGTGGACGTGACCGGTGCGGGGGATACCGTCGCCGCCATGGTGACCCTGGCCCGCGCGGCCGGTGCCAGTCTCCACGATGCCGCCTTCCTCGGCAACATGGCCGCCGGCATTGCGGTCGTGCAGGAAGGTGTCGTGACCGTGAGCCGTGCCGAAGTGGAAGACGCCCTCTACGGCGACCACGGCCCCGCCAAACTCAAGACCGTCGCCCAACTGGAACCGGTTATGGCGAAGCTCAAGAAAGACGGCAAGAAGGTCGTCTGGACCAATGGTTGTTTCGACATCCTCCATGTGGGACACATCACCTACCTCATCGCGGCCCGACAGCAGGGCGACGTGCTGGTGGTGGGACTTAACACCGATAAATCCGTCCGGGAAAACAAGGGCCCCGACCGACCTGTGGTCAACGAACGGGATCGGGCGACGGTGTTGTCGGCCCTGGAATGCGTGGACTACGTCGTCTTGTTCGACGATAAAACACCCATGCCCCTGCTCGATGCCCTCGAGCCCGACGTGTACGCCAAAGGCGGCGACTACACCATCGACACCATTGTGCAAGAAGAGCGCCACCTGGTAGAAGGCTACGGCGGCCGCATCGCCATCATCCCCGGCGTCGAAGGCCACAGCACGACGAATATTATCGACAAGATTACGGAAGAGAAGCGGTAGGGGCGAATTGTCGCCTGCGTTGGGTGTTGATAAGTCTCCCACCGTGCCGCGCGATCCTGCCCTTCACGGGGCGTAAGCCCCGTTAAGGACAGGTTCGTGCGAATTGGCCAGTATCCCTAACGGCAAGCAGTTCGCCACATCACACCCCACGCACGAACCCTCATGCCTCAGGAGCGCGGCACGGCTGAGGAGCTCTGGACTGTCGCACCAAAGCGTTGATTCACTCCAATGAGACCCGATCTATACGAAGTGGACCACTGCCTTCCGCCTCCCACTCCCGGGCACTGGACCAATTCCAGTCTTCGGGTAAATTACACAACCGCGCTCGAACAGGGTTTTCATGGATGTACTTTCCGATTTCGTAGGCGGCTTCACGGGTGTTGATATTCACATCATAGCCATTGCCCTGCTGCCAGAACCGATAGGGAGTGTCCTTTTGCCCCGTTTCCAATAGCCGAAGGCCAGCCGGATTCTGAGTTCGTAAATAATGGAGTGCACGGCGTGACACGGAGAGCTTAATCGCGGTCTCAATCTTTCCCAGGTCATAGTGTTCTTCAAGAGGAAACAGCAGCAGGTGGACGTGGTTTGGCATGATGACGTAGGCCCAGAGGTGGAAATTGAAACGTACCCGGGCTTTCTCCAATGCCTCGATTACATAGCGTCGCGTACGGTCGCGGGAAAGAAAGGGGCGGTTCTGAAAACAGGAAATGGTGAGATAGTGCGCTTCACCAGGCGTGTTTTGGAAGCGGACCGTCCTTCTGTGGGTTTCCGAGTTGTCCAATACAGTGCCCTCATCTGATTCGAATGCATTCCTTCCGTAGACTAAATGGATTGTTTATATCGGTCAAGTGTGTTGGTCCGGAAGGGATTTACTCCCGTGCCGCGCGATCCTGCCCTTCATGGGGCGTAGGCCCCGTTAAGGGCAGGTTCGTGCGATGTGACAAGCCGTCCCTCACGGTATCCAGTTCGCCACCCAAGTCGTTGTTTCACACCCCACGCACGAACCCTCGTTCCTCGGGATCGCGCGGCACGACTGGGGTGGTCCAGTATGGTGAGGCTGGACTTTGGCGGGGAAATCTTCTCAAGCCAAATACTTGACATATCAACTAATCGATGGTATAGTTAATTCACAAGCCGCCGAGGGGTTGCGCCCCGCAGTCCACCCGGCGGCCTTTTTAACGGGTATTTAGTTGATATATCAACTAAATGCCCCAACCAAAGGAGATTGCACGATGCTGAAACTTCGTAAAGCCAACGAACGCGGCCATGCCAACCATGGATGGCTTGATACCCACCATAGCTTCTCCTTCGGGCGCTACATCGACCGGGCGCACATGGGGTTCCGCAGCCTGCGGGTGATTAATGACGATGTCATCGCGGGCGGTGCGGGATTCCCACCCCATGGGCACGAGAACATGGAGATCATTTCCTACCTGACCCAGGGTGCCCTGGAGCACAAGGACAGCATGGGGAATGGCTCGGTGATTCGTCCGGGCGATGTGCAGATTATGTCGGCCGGAACGGGGGTGGAGCATTCGGAATTCAATCATCTGAAAGAGGAGGCTACCCAACTTTTTCAGATTTGGATTCACCCCCGGGAAGACGGGCTGACGCCCAACTATGCAGAGAAACATTTTGAAGACGAGACCCTGGAAAATCAGTTGCGCCTTATCGTTTCTCCTGATGGACGGGGTGGCTCTTTGGTGATTCAACAGGACGCCGAAATCTACGCAGCAAAACTGAAGGCCGGGGCGTCCGTGACGCACGCCCTCAGCGACGGTCGACATGCCTGGATGCAGGTCTTGTCCGGCCGTGGCACGCTCAACGGCGAGACGCTCGAAGAGGGCGACGGGGTCGCAGTCAGCGACGAGGCCGCGCTGGCATTGACCGCGACAGACGACGCCGAAGTATTGCTCTTCGATTTGGCATAGTTGGTTTCGTATCGTTGCGCTGAAGCCTATGGCCTTCCGTAACCAGACCGAGATAAGCATGCGCGGGGTGGGCACAAAGAGCCCGCCCCGCTTGCTCGCCGTGATACACTAAGCTGTAGTGTCACTGGAAATCCTCTCCCTGGCAACAACGACAACGAACGGCGAACTATGAGATCCCTCCTTCTCCTCATGATCACGCTCTCCTCTTCCTTCACCTTCGCCGAGGACAGCCTTCCATCAGTTGTTAGTGCGGTTGAGGTCGCTCCCGCATGGTCGGGCCATTCCGTCGGTTATTGTCTGCTGACTCAGAATGACCATCAGTTCCTTGCGTACTACGACCACGAGCAACGCATGGTTGTCGCCAGTCGCCGATTAGACTCGACCACTTGGAAATTCAAGCGACTTAAGGAGAAAGTTAATTGGGATAGTCACCACTACATCACGATGGCCATGGACACGGCGGGGTATCTCCATCTAAGTGGCAACATGCATAGTGACCCGCTGATATACTATCGAACTGAGATTCCCTACGACATCGATTCGCTCACCCGCGTGAATCGTATGGTGGGGCAGGACGAGGTTAAATGCACATACCCCCAGTTTCTCTTTGACGGAGCAGGCGAACTCTATTTTATCTATCGCAGCGGAAAGTCCGGCGACGGCGTACAACTGGTAAATCGTTATGACGTAGCATCGCGGACCTGGAATCGACACCTTGATACTCCCTTGTTCGACGGAATCGGTCGGGTAAGCTGTTATCCCGAAGGGCCCATACTGGGTCCTGATGGTTATTTCCACCTTATATGGGTTTGGCGAGAAAGTGGTGCCTGCGAAACGAACCACCTTCTATGCTACGCACGCTCCAAAGATCTTGTGCACTGGGAGTCAGCGACGGGCGAAGCCATAGCACTCCCGATGACTCCAGACTCAGCCGCGACCATTGTCGACCCCGTGCCTGTTGAGGGTGGCATGATCAATGAATCCACCGTGGTGGGCTTTGACGGGAAGGGACGGACAGTCCTGAGCTATCACAAGTTCGATGCCAAGGGAAACACCCAGATATATAACGCCCGGGTAGAAGACGGCGTGTGGAATATCTATCAAACCAGTGATTGGGAGCACCGCTGGTTTTTCAGCGGCGGCGGAACCATCGAAGTCGACGTTGATCTCGGCCCCGTTCGCGTTTCACGTGACGGCAACTTACTTCAGGGCTACAAGCACGTGAAGTACGGAGATGGGGTGTGGGTGCTTGACGAACAGACATTGAAGCCGCGAGAGATCATTTCCGGAGGGGCTCCACTCCTCGGCACCCACAACACCCCGAGCAGCGACTACCCCGACTTGAGAGTCCGCTGGAAAGCGGACGAGCAAAATTCTCTCCTAGGCGGGAATCACTATTTTCTGCGCTGGGAAGCCCCCCTCGTCAATCGCGACGCGCAGCGAGATAGGGTTGCAAATCCGGCTATGCTGCGGGTCTATGAAGTAAAAGGGGCCGAACGATTTGACCTGGAACTGTCGTGCATCCACGATGGCTATTTCTGACACGGCACGGATTCTTCACTGCGCCTGGTAAGCCCTCAGATGCCGATTGCAGTCACGTCCGCGATTAGCGCATCCACCTCTTCCTCGGTCGTGTTCCAGTTGCAGACAAAGCGGGCGCCGTCACTGCCGATGAAGGTGTAGAAGTGCCACCCTTTTTGGTGTAGGCCATCGGACAGCGCCTGCGGCAGGCGCGCGAAGACCGCATTGGATTCGCGGGGGTATTGGAGTTCAATCCCCGCAACGCCTGCAAGTCCTTGGGCCAAGCGCTCGGCCATGGCATTGGCGTGGGCCGCATGACGCAGGTAGGCACCACTACGCAGGACCCCGAGGAAGGGGGCGGAGAGGAAGCGCATCTTGGAAGCGAGCTGTCCCGCCTGCTTACAGCGATAGCCAAATTCATCCGCGAGTTCCTTGCGGAAAAAGACCACGGCTTCGCCCACGGCCAGGCCTGCCTTGGTGCCGCCCATGCACAACACATCCACACCCGCTTCCCAGGTGATGCACCGTGGGGCGATGTCGAGGGACGCAATCGCGTTGGAAAGGCGGGAGCCGTCCATGTGAATGCGGAGTCCATATTTCCGCGCCAGGGCCCAGATACTCTTGAGCTCATCGGGGGTGTAGACCGTGCCCACTTCGGTGCTCTGGGTGACGCTGATGATTCGGGGCTTGGGATAGTGAATATCCTGGCGCCGGGTAATCTGATGTTCCAGGGCCGTCAGGTCGACTTTGCCGTTTTCCCCGCCTACCGTGAGAATTTTCGTGCCATTGGAGAAAAACTCCGGTGCCCCGCACTCGTCCGTCTCAATGTGGGCACGCTCATGGCAAAGCACACTGTGGTAACTGTCACACAGGCTCGCCAGGGCCAACGAATTGGCCGCCGTGCCGTTAAACACGAAGAAGACTTCACAGTCCACCTCAAAAAATTCCCGGATGGCATCGGTCGCCGCCCCCGTATGTTCGTCTTCGCCATAGGCCGGGGTGTAGCCCGTGTTGAACTGTTCCAGGGCGGCCCAGGCTTCGGGACAAATACCGCTGCCGTTGTCACTGGCGAAGGCGTGATGGCGGGAGGTGGTCATGGGGGCTTCCTTCAGGTAGGGCATGGGGGGCATACACCTTGAGCAAGAGTATGCGTACCCAAGCCCCGGAAACGCCGATCACGCCGACGTGTCGAGCGTTTCCACGGTAATATTGGTGTTGGTGTAGATGCAGATCTCGGCCGCGGTAGTGAGGGATTCCCGGACCACTTCTTCCGCACTCATGTCGGTGTGCTTCACCAGACTGCGGGCGGCCGCCAAAGCGAAGGAGCCGCCGGAACCGATGGCGAGGATGCCGTCCTCTGGTTCGATGATTTCGCCGGTGCCGGCAATGAGCAGGGATTGTTCCTTATCACACACCGCCAGGAGGGCGTTCAGTTGACGGAGATACTTATCGGTCCGCCATTCCTTCCCCAGCTCTACCGCTGCACGGGTCAGGTTCTTGTTATATTCCTGCAGTTTGCCTTCGAAACGCTCGAAAAGGGCGAAGGCGTCCGATACCGCACCGGCGAATCCTGCCAGCACCGCCCCGTCGGCCAGACGCCGGACCTTCATGGCATTGCCCTTCATGACCGTGTCGCCCAGCGTAACCTGACCATCGCCGCCAATGGCCACGACACCGTTTTTACGGACAGAGATTACGGTGGTAGCGTGAAATTCTTGCATGTATCGACTCCATAGACCGTGCAAGGGTCTGGGTTATTGGGGATGTTTCGCGAAGAGGACTCGCCCCTATAGTGTACAAAAAATCGGGCGGCCGCCGTTAAAGGCTGTCCTGTCGATTGCGAGGACTGCCCGCCGTGCGCTTCGCTTACAACGGGACGGCCACGCCCTGTCGCGACATGCCGTTGGGGAGACGATACCACCAATCCATAGCGCCTTTCTCAAACCCGCCATCCCTATGGGCGAGGCGGTCCCTACTCAGGGACTGCCGCGCCCTATGTTATTCTGAACGAGCGGGGAGCGGTTGGCCAGGCAAGTGACTTGCTTTACGCTGGAAAAGGTTGACGGCGATGGCTGTCCCGTCGTTAGCGAGGACTGCCCGCCGCGTGCTTCGCTCACAACGGGACGGCCACGCCCTGTCGCGACATGCCGTTGGGAAGGCGATACCACCAGTCCATAGCGCTTGCCTCAATCCTGAAATCCCAATGGGCGAGACGGTCCCTGAATATAAGCGTGTCAAAACCTTACCCAATGGACCTCATTACTCAACAGATCGTCCGTTCCCTCTCCGGGCACGCCGGCGGTGTAAATAACGCCGGGCATGTCGGGGACGGCGTTGTGACCGGTGTTGCGCTCCACATTGGGCAGCCAGTGGGGGACGGCGGGGTCTATTTTACTAAGCAGCTTTCCAGTGAAATTTTGGCCGCCGTCGGTGGACGTAAAGCCGATGACCTCGCAGCCGGGCGTGCCCCAACCGGAGTGTTCGGGTTTTTTCCCTGGAGGAATCAAGGTAAGTGCGACAAAGACGGTGCCGTTCTTTGAGACGGTAATCCCGCCGGGAGTGAACAGGTTCCAGTCAGTATAGGGCTCCGGTAGGGCGGGCCGGAGGGAACGCTTTTCCCAGCCGCCGTCTCCATCGGGCATCGCGATCCACGCATCATTGGGCACCACATCCTGACTGGAGTAAAGCGCCACGGGACGTCCATCCGGCAAGATGCTCAGACCCGCTGCACGGAGTCCCGCGCCAGCACCTTCCCGGACCTGCTCGATGACCTCGATGGTTGCGGCTGTGGCGGGCAGCGCGATAGGTGTGCCGTCATGCCGGGTCCAGGTCGCGCCCTGATCGGCACTCCGCATGTAACCGACGGTATGGCTCCGGGGAGGGGTGCCATCATGAATGCGGGTGACAAGGTGCAGGTATTTTTTGTCGGGACTCCACGCGAGGGCGTCCATAAAATGGGCGTAGCCCGTTTCTTCTGCCGACAGAATCGGTCGCGGATCGCTCCACGTGTCGCCTGCTTTTTTGGTATAGAGATTGACCCGCCACGGCTCCGAGCGGTTCTGGCGGCAGGTGAGATAAAGGGTGTCTTCGTTGTCGATGACCAAGGTGGGGTAGGTGACCCGCTCGCCGACTTCTTCGGCCGCACTCCAGGCGCTGGCGTCGTTGGGCCTAAGGGATTTCTTGATGCGCATGGGGTGGTGGTGGGGGTAGTAGGCCATGTGCAGATAGCCCTGGCTATCGATCGCCAATGCCGGGCCCCCGTGGTTGTCGAAGGCCTCGTCCACCGTATAGGGAGGAGACCACGTGTTCGTTTTATGGTCCAGGGTTCGAATGCGTACGCGGAAGCCTTCGGGAGGCGAATCCAGGTATGCGACGTGGGTCTTTCCATCCCAGGTCACGATCTTGTTGGCCTCTGCGTAACCCGTGGCGCGCCCACAGCCTTCCGAAGACAGAACGAAAGGGTTTGCGCCGGGTGATGTTTCGGATTGCCCTGCAGAATTCAGGGCCAGGAGCATGGTGCCCCCCGTCATCAAGAAGGTACGTCTCTTCACGTGTTGGTGTCTCCTGTCTGCTGCCGTTGTAGAGGAAAGATCACGGTAACAAATGGCTCGCGCGATTGCCAGCCGTTGCGCCATGTCGGTGGCTGTCCCGTCGTTTGCGAGGACTGCCTGCCGTGCGCTTGGACAACGACGGGACAGCCACGCCCTGTCGCGACATGCCGTTGGGGAGGCGGCACCACCAGTCCATAGTGCCTTCCTCAAACCCGCCATCCCTGTGGGCGAGACGGTCCCTGCTCAGGGACTGCCGCGCCCCATGTTGTTCTGAACGAGCGGAAAGCTGTTGGCCAGGCAAGTAACTTGTTTTACGCTGGAAAAGGTTGACGGCGATGGCTGTCCCGGCGTTTACGAGGACTGCCCGCCGCGCGCTTGGACAACGACGGGACG
>JAUIMA010000162.1 GCA_030432675.1 Candidatus Hydrogenedentota bacterium
ACGGGGCTATCCGGTAGGCGTGAAGAAACAGAACCGCACCAATCGCGCGGCCTTCACGGCGGAGAACAAAGAACGGCTCTGGACCCTTTCGGAAGAAATGACGGGAATGAAGTTTGAAGTTTGAAGAGAGAAGTTTGAAGTTTGGAGTTTGAAGAGAGAAGAGAGGAGTTTGAAATCATCTTCACCCTTCACCCTTCACCCTTCACCCTTCACCCTTCACCCTTCACCCTTCACCCTTCACCCTTTACCCTTCACCCTTCACCCTTCAAACTTCAAACTTCAAACTTCCCATATGCTACACTGGCCCCTTTACTTGTCCTCCAAGCGGTCAACCCTTAAGGAATTTGGTTCATGCTGCTCCGTACTGTGCTCTCAACTCTACTTGTTGGCCTGGCCACCCTGTCGGCCCCGGCAGACGACGCCCCCTTCACCTTCGGTGCTATCGCCGACTGCCAATACTGCGATGCCGATACGGGCGGAGTCCGCTTTTACCGCAACTCCCCCGCCAAGCTGGAAGCGGCCGTGAAGCATCTCAACACCCTAGACCTGAAATTCACCGTTCACCTCGGTGATTTCATCGACAAGGATTGGGAGAGCTTCGATGTGGTCGGGCCTATCTATCAGAGCCTGAAGATGCCTGCCTACCACGTCCTCGGCAATCACGACTTCTCTGTAGCGGATGACAAGAAGGCCGATGTCCACCGTAAGCTCGGCATGCCCGCGCGGTACTATGACTTCATGGTCCATGGCTGGCGCTTTGTGGCGTTGGACGGCAACGACGTGAGCTTCCATGGCTACCCCAAGGACAGCCCTGAATACGCGGCCGCCGAAAAGTACTATGTCGACAACAAGATTGAATCGCCCAAGTGGAATGGCGCTATCGGCGAAGAGCAGCTCACTTGGCTCCGGGGCGTTTTGGACGACGCCACCCAGCGGGGCGAATCGGTCGTGCTCATGGCCCACTTCCCCGTCTATCCGGAGAACGTCCATAATCTGTGGAACGCCGATGACATCCTTGCCCTCGCCGACGAATATTCCTGCATCAAGGCCTATATCAACGGCCACAACCACAAGGGCAACTACGGCGAACGCAACGGCGTCCACTACGTGACCTTCAAGGGCATGGTGGACACCGAAGACAACGCTTACTCCACGGTGACCGTCACCCCCACGGAGCTGCAGATTACCGGCTTTGGTCGCCAGGAAGACCAGACGCTGACCATTCGCAAAGACGCCCTGCTGAGCCCCGCACCCGACCTTATCAGCCTCGTGCCGCCGCTCTGGTCGGATGTGCACAAGAGCACGCCTGATTCCGACACCGCCCTCCCCCTGGCCGATGAACCCTTCGTGGAGCATGTGCGCGTCGATTTTCCCGTGACGGAAGCCTTACCCACAGGCCCAAGCCCTGCGGAAAACGTTGAACCCATTACGGGCACCACGACGACGCCCCGGGTACAACAGGCCGGACTGACCTGGGTGGGCACAGACGACGGGCTCTACTACAGCAAAGACGGGGAAATCTTCGTGCGCCATGCCACCTATGGCGTGGAAGGCCCCCTTTCCAACGTGATCGCGGGCCTCGCGACCGACAGCGACAACACCCTCTGGGTCGCCACCCCCGCGGGCCTCAGCGCTCGTACCGCAACGGGTGAATGGACGTCCATCCGGGGTCGTCAGGGCCTCCCCTGGGAAGGGCTCACCTCGGTTGCCGTAGCCAAGGACGACGGTGTGTGGCTCGGCAGCACCCGCGGCCTCATCTTGTATCGCCCCAAGGCCGAAGGGCGGCAGTGGTTCTACCGGGCAGGTGAACGCTACCTCCCCGGGGACGTAGTCCGGTCGGTTCGGATGGACGACGACGGCGAGACCGTCATCGCGGAAACTTCCGGTGGATGGACCCGGGTCACCCCCGTTGCCCGCACCCTCCATGGCAAGGCGGAGCACATGCTCGCCGAACTCCTCGAACGCAAGATGCGCCTCGGCATGCCCTCTCCCCCGCGCTACGACGATGCCTACACGCAGACCAATCCCGTGTGGGGCCCCCAGCCCAGTGATGGCCTCTGGACCTCCTATCACATTGCTTCCATGTCCATGGCCTACGCCCTTACGGGTGAAGACCGCTACAAGGCCGCAGCGAAGGAGAGCATGGAGGCCATGTATCTCCTCCAGAACGTGACGGGTGTCACTGGCCTCGTGGCGCGCACCGTGGTCACGGCGGACGACCCCTATGTGGAGAAGGCCAAGCAACAGGACAACTGGCACGAGACGGCCGACGGGAAATACTGGTGGCGCGATGATGTGTCGAGCGACCAGATTGACGGGCACTACTTCGCCTTCTACATGTATTACGAGCACATCGCGAAAAACGAACCCGCCGAGAAGGCGCGCCTCGTGAAGCAGCTTCGCCAGGTGACCGACTATATCGTGGACAACAACTACCAGATTCTCGATTGGGACGGCGAGCGGACCATGTGGGGGTGGTGGGACCCGGTCTCCCTGAACGATGAGCACATCCACTACCTCGAAAGTGGCATCTACTCGCTGATGATGTTGTCGTTTCTGAAGACAACCCACTACATCACGGAAGACCAGAAATACGAAGACCTTTACGTCGACCTCATCCAGAACCACCACTACCTCGACAACCTGCTCTTGACGAAGAAGCTGTGGCCCGACGAAATGAACCATTCGGACGACCAGCTTGCGGCCATTTGCTTCTACCCCTTTCTCCAGCTGGCGGAAGACCCCACGGTTCGGAATGCCTTGCATCGTGCGCTACGCCGCTATGCCCTCATTGAGCGCGACGAACGGAACAGCCTCATCGCCATGGTCTATGCCAGTGTCGACCCGGAAGACGCCGATGTGGAGGGGGCGGTGCAGACTCTGCGGGAAATGCCCCAGGACCGACGCAACTGGGCCCAGGACAATGGTCACCGGGCCGATGTCATGTATGACCCCCGGCCGAGCGTGCGGGGGAATGACATTCTGCTGCAACTGCTGCCCGCCGACGAACGGCTCTTCGAGCGATGGAATCAAGACCCCTATCGCGCGGACAATGGCGGAGATGGCGCGAGCGATGGTGCCGGTGTGGATTACATGCTGGCCTATTGGCTGGGTCGTTTTCACGGGGTGATTGCCGCGCCGTAGGGCAGGAAAGAAATCGCCGAGTAATCAGCTATGGGTCTGATGGGGCCTATGAGTCATATACGGCCCATAGGCCCTCTAAGACCCATAGCGTTCTTAGAAGTGCGCTGCGTCGCCAAGCTATTCGACGACAAGCCAATGGCAACAGCCCCCCAGACGTATATCAGTCCTTGAGGTATTCCGCCCAGCCTTCGGCCTCGAGGCGCTGGGCCTTCCCCAACACTTCTTCATTCATCTCGGAACGCATGACATCCAGACGGTCACGAACGGCCTTGTCCTTAATACCCAGCATGGCGGCCGCGAGCAGGCCCGCGTTCTTCGCGCCGTTGATGGCGACGGTGGCCACGGGAATGCCACCGGGCATCTGGACAATGGACAGGAGACTGTCGAGCCCCTGAAGATTGGAAGAGCGCACGGGCACACCAATGACGGGCACGGAGGTCATGGCAGCGACCATACCCGGCAGGTGGGCGGCGCCACCGGCACCGGCAATGATGACTTCAATACCCCGGAGGGCGGCCGACTCGGCGTAGTCCACCAAACGGGCGGGCGTCCGGTGGGCGGAAACGATGGTCAGCTCGTAGGGAATTTCGAGGGCGTCCAGGGCTTCGGCAGCGGCCTTCATGACCGGCAAGTCCGAATCGCTTCCCATGATAATACCGACTTCCGGTGCACTCATAATTTGTCCGCTCCATGAAAGGTGACCAGGTCACGCAGTTTCGCTGCTTTTTCGAGGGCCGCGTCCATGGAATCATCGACGACGGTAATATGGCCCATCTTCCGAAAGGGGCGACACTCGTTCTTACCGTAGATATGGACCGTCGCACCGGGCGTGGCGAGGGCGTCACGCATGCCTTCGATCTGGGCAGCCCCGGTGGAGCCTGGCTCACCGATGAGATTGATCATGGTGGCGGGTGCCCAGAGCTTGGTAGCGCCCAGGGGCAGGCCCAGGATGGCCCGGATGTGCTGCTCAAACTGGCAGGTAGCGCAGGCATCCAGGGTGTAGTGGCCGGAGTTGTGGGGCCGGGGCGCCACTTCGTTGATGAGTAACTCCCCTGCCTTATTCAGGAACATCTCGACCCCGAAAATGCCTACCCCATCGAAGGCCGTCACGACGTCCGCCGCCATGGCACGGGCCTGGTCGGCGAGACTATCGCTGATGCGGGCCGGGACCAGCAAGAGGTCCAAGAGATTCGCCCGGGCATCAAATTCCATCTCGGTCACCGGGTAGGTGGCGATTTCTCCGTGGGCATTGCGCGCCACCATGACCGCCAGCTCCATTTCGATATCGACCATCTTTTCGAAAATAGACGGGCAATGGAGAATATTCTCTATGTCATCTTTCGACCGAATAACCGACACCCCTTTGCCGTCATAGCCGCCCTTGCGCGCTTTCTGCACGAGGGGAAATCCGAAGGCTTCGGCATCGGCCATGGTCGGCTCATCCACCGCCACAAAGGGCGACGTGGGGATGTCATGGGCGACCAGGTGCTCTTTCTGGAGGAGCTTATCCTGGATAATCGCCAACAGCGCGGGCCGGGGAAATATTACGTGTCCTTCCGCCTCCAGGGTTGCCAGAATCTCCGCGTCGATGTGCTCAATGTCGTAGGTGGTAACGTCACAGGCCTCGACCACCTCCCGAATTTTCTCCGCATCATCAAAACGGCCCACGGTCTGATAGGTGGCTACCATACCCGCAGGCGATTGCGGATAGGGGTCCAGCACGTGGACTTCACAGCCCAGTTGCTTGGCCTTTTTGGTCATCATGCGACCCAATTGGCCACCACCGATGATACCCACACGGGCAAGGGGGCCTGCGGGCATGAGGCGGGCATCACCCGCCGTATTTGAAGTTGAAGACGTCATAGATTCACTCGTAAAAATAGAAAAAGCAGGGCACAGGGTGCCAAGAGGAAAGGGTAATTCTAGCGATGGTCGGGCATTTATTCAAGCCATGGCCCCCTGAAAGTGTCGAACAGACCCCGAACAGGTCCCCGTGTTCGCCGGTGAAGGGCTTCATGGTGCGGACCCTTCCCTTGACCTGTGGACTCGTTCTTTGTTGTACTAGGGTTACGTGCCATTGTTTCGTCGAGTTGGCCCTCTCAGGATATTGCCGAGGTACTATGAACGCTGTCTTATACCAAGTCTTCCCGAAGGTAACCGGCCTCTTCCTCCTCGTTGCGGCGGCCGGCGTCGCCACGGCCGAATCCATGCCGGAACGCGTGGAGTTCAACCGCCATATCCGGCCCATTCTCTCCAACAATTGTTTTTTCTGCCATGGTCCCGATTCCAAGACCCAGGAAGCCGATCTCCGGCTTGACCAGCGGATACATGCCGTTGCCGAGCACGACGGGGCGGCCGCTATCGTACCCGGAAACCCCGACGCGAGCGCCCTGATCCAACGCATTCTCTCGGAAGACCCCAACTCACAAATGCCCCCGCCGGAATCGAATCGCAGCCTGACAGCCCATGAAAAGGCCTTGCTGCAAGCGTGGGTGGCGCAGGGGGCGGAGTACCAGGCCCATTGGGCCTATATTCCCCCCGAGTATAGCCCGCCCACATCGATAGACTCAGACTGGGTGGTGAATCCCATTGATGCCTATGTGCTCGACAACCTGACCCGTCAGGGCCTGACACCTGCGGAGCCTGCGGACCGGGTCACCCTGATTCGACGGCTCAGCTTCGACCTGATTGGCCTGCCACCAACCCCGGCGGAGGTGGCCGATTTTCTGAACGATACCCGCGACAACGCCTATGAGCGACTGGTGGACCGCTTGTTGGCTTCGCCCCACTTTGGCGAGCGGCTGGCCATCTATTGGCTGGACCTGGTGCGCTATGCCGACACCGTGGGATACCACGGGGACCAGGTGCGGGGTGCGGCACCCTACCGCGACTACGTTATCGCGGCGTTCAACGACAACATGCCCTTTGACCAGTTCACCCGCGAGCAGTTGGCCGGGGACCTGCTGGAATCGCCCACGCAGGAGCAGCGTATCGCCACGGCCTATAACCGCCTGAACATGGTCACCCGGGAGGGCGGTGCCCAGGATAAGGACTATCTCATCCGCTATGCGGCGGACCGGACCCGGACGACGGCGTCGGTCTGGCTGGGATCTTCGCTGGGTTGCGCCCAGTGTCATGACCACAAGTTTGACCCCTTCACGCTGAAAGACTTTTACCGATTCAGCGCCTTCTTCGCCGACATCAATGAGAAGGGCGTCCAAAATGAAGGCGGGAACGAGGGCCCCTTCCCGCCCTACCTCCGCTTCCCCACCGAAGAGCAGGCCCAGCAATTGGCGGCCATCGAGGCGGACAAAGCGCGCGTCAACACCCAGCTCGCCGCACTGGCGGAGGGCACCCCCGCGCCCTCCGGCGAAGGCGAGTCGAGTCCCCCCGACCCGGACGAACTTAAAAAAGAACTCCGCAAACTAACTCAGGCCCAGTTTCGCCTGGACCAGAATACTTTCCACGTAGTCGTGACCGAGACCATGGAGCCCCAGGTGACTCGTGTCCTCCCCCGGGGCAACTGGATGGATGAGTCGGGCGAAATTGTGGGCCCCGCGGTTCCCGAATTCCTCGGGGGATTGTGGATGAACGGCGATCGGCCCACCCGCCTCGATCTGGCGGCGTGGATTACCGACCCCAAAAACCCACTCACGGCCCGCACCTTTGTAAACCGCCTCTGGAAACTCTATTTTGGAACCGGCATCTCAAAAGTGCTCGACGACCTGGGATCTCAGGGCGAATGGCCGACCCACCCCGAACTGCTTGATCACCTCGCCCTGGAGTTTATGGAGAGTGGCTGGGACATCAAGCATGTGGTGAAGCACCTCGTAATGAGCAACACCTATCGCCAGTCTTCCATGGCCTCCCCCACGCTGAAGGAGCGCGATCCCTACAACCGCCTGCTCGCCCGTCAGTCTCGCTTTCGTCTGGAAGCCGAACTGGTGCGCGACAACGCCCTGCGGGTGAGTGGCCTGCTCTCCACCGCCATGGGCGGCCCAAGTGCCAAGCCCTATCAGCCCGCGGGGTACTATCGGGAGTTGAATTTCCCCACACGGGAGTACGAACCCGACACGGGAGAAAACCTCTACCGCCGGGGTGTCTACACCCACTGGCAACGGACCTTTCTCCATCCCA
The DNA here is from genome assembly GCA_030432675.1 of Candidatus Hydrogenedentota bacterium. GTDB lineage: Bacteria > Hydrogenedentota > Hydrogenedentia > Hydrogenedentales > JAEUWI01 > JAEUWI01. The sequence goes on from JAUIMA010000162.1 coordinate 7,282, forward strand.
GCCTCATCGCCTTTGATGCGCCGACCCGGGAAGAGTGCACGGCAGAGCGGCCCATCTCGAATTCTCCCTTACAGGCTCTCGTCTTATTGAACGACCCAAGTTTTGTGGAAGCGGCACGGGTCTTTGCCCAGCGGCTCTTGGAGGAAGGCGGAACGACCGACGACGAACGCATCGACTTCGCCTATCGTGAGGCCCTCTCCCGGGCACCCCTGACGTCGGAACGGAAGATCATGCAGTCGCTGGTGGATAGTAATCGGGCGCATTTCGCGGACGCTCCGGAAGATGCCACGGCCTTTGTGAATGTCGGCGATTCTCCCGTTCCCGAATCTTTCGACACGGTGCAGTTGGCCGCCTGGAGCGCCGTGACCCGTGCCCTGTTTAACACCCACGAAATGATTTATCGATACTGATGCGGGTGGCCACACGACCCGCTTTGTGATACGTCTTTGAGGAACAATGCCCATGGACCCCATCAATAAGTACCTGCTCCAACAGACCCGCCGCCAATTCCTGGGCAACAGCGCCCGGGGAATTGGCTCCATGGCCCTGGCCTCGCTGTTGGGTACCGGTCAGGCCAACGCGGCAGCGCCGGACACCTGGAAAGGCATCACCAACCCCACCCACGGCCTGCCCAAGGCGAAGCGGGTGATCTATCTCTATATGGCGGGCGGACCCTCCCATCTGGAAACCTTCGACTATAAGCCCGAACTGGCACGGCTCGACGGCAAGCCCATGCCCACCTCCTTCACCCAAGGCGAACAATTGGCCCAGCTCCAGGGACAGGCCCTCACGTGCATGGGCTCCCAGTTTGAATTTGGACGGCACGGACAGTCCGGGCAGGAAATCGCCTCGGTCCTCCCCCATACCGCCTCCATCGCGGACGATATTTGTATCATCCGCTCCATGCGAACCGACCAGATTAACCATGACCCGGCCCACACCCTGATGAATACGGGAACCGCCATCTCGGGACGTCCCAGCATGGGTTCCTGGTTGCTCTATGGTCTCGGTAGCGAATGTGAGAATCTGCCGGGCTTTGTGGTGCTCACCTCCAAGGGCGGACGCAATCCCCAACCCCTGGCCTCGCGGCAGTGGCACAGCGGCTTTCTCCCCAGCAAATTTCAGGGCGTGCCCTTCCAATCCATCGGCGACCCGGTCCACTATGTGAGTCGGCCACCGGGTATCGATAGCGCGCAGCAACGCAAACTCGTGGATGCGGTGCAGGCTCTCAATGGGATTCATAACGAGACCGTCGAGGAGGCCGAAATCGCAACCCGCATCAGCCAATATGAAATGGCGTTCCGGATGCAGACCAGCGTGCCCGACCTGGTGGACATTTCGGACGAGCCCAAGCACATCCTCGACATGTATGGAACGGAAGGGGCCGACGGGTCTTTCGCCTTCAACTGCCTCCTGGCCCGTAGGATGGCCGAGCGGGGCACCCGATTCATCCAGCTCTATCACCGCGGTTGGGATCACCACAACGACCTGAAAAGCTTTATGGAGACCTGTTCTCGCCACGTGGACCAGGCGACGGCGGCCCTGGTCACCGACCTGAAACAGCGGGGCATGTTGGAAGACACCTTAATCGTGTGGGGTGGTGAATTCGGCCGCACCCCTATGATTCAGGGCAACAAAGGCGGTCCCGGCCGCGACCACCACGTGAACGGCTTCTCCATCTGGATGGCCGGAGGCGGCATCAAGCCCGGCATGACCTATGGCGCAACAGACGACCTGGGTTATAACGCGGTGGAGAACGTCGTCACAGTCCACGACTTCCACGCCACCATGCTCCATCAATTGGGCATCGACCACAAGAAACTCACCTTTCGCTTCCAGGGACGAGACTTCCGATTGACGGATGTCCACGGGAATGTGGTGAAGGATATATTGGTGTAGCGACAAATAAAGACTACAACCGCGCTCCAACAAGGAAGACTCCGTATTTTCCACAAGTGCCAAAGTGGGTTAGGCATCTTGCCTGACACGGCGCGCGCCCATGCGCTCAAGGTGACTGTCGGCCTGTGAAAAATACCCACGACCTAGACTTAAATTGTCTCCGCTACCGAGGAGATCTGAGGTTCACACCGTTGTATCGAGCGCACGCTATGTCAGCCTGGAAGGCTAACCCACTTTGGCGCACGTCATTGCCGTCGATGCAGCTCAGATCTGACGCGTATCGATTGAGACCTAATCCTCGAATCGAATTGGACTTGGGCTCGATAGGGAGAGTTGCTATGTCAAAACGAATCGCCCTTATCTTCACACTGGCCCTCCCGCTCTTCGCCTCCGCCGCCACGCTAACGATCAGCGTCACGCCCACCGACAAGTCCACCCCACTCCCCTGCCGCATACACCTCGAAAACAGTGCGGGCGAGGCCATCCTCCCGGACACCTACCCCGCCTTCAAGACCCACTTCACCTGCGAAGGCACCGCGACACTTTCCCTCCCGTCGGGTTCCTACACCTACGCGATAGAGAAAGGCCCCGAATTCACCCGGGCGTCTGGCACGGTGACCCTAGAAGACAACACCCCCGCTATAATCTCGGCGACCCTACAGCGAATCGCCAATATGGCCGCCGAAGGATGGTGGTCCGGCGATCTCCATGTTCATCGTCCGCCGGAGGATATTGAGCTCCTCATGCGCGCCGAAGACCTCCACATCGCGCCCGTCATCACGTGGTGGAACAAGAAAAATCGCTGGCAAGACAGGCCCCTGCCGGCGAATCCCCTCGTCCGTTTCGACGGCAACCGCTACTACCACCTCATGGCCGGTGAAGACGAACGGGACGGTGGTGCTTTCAACTTTTTTGGACTCGAAAGCCCGGTGGACATCACGGCAGGCGAGCGCTTCTATCCCTGCCAGGTCCACTACATCCCCGAAGCACGCCGGCGGGGCGCGTGGGTGGAACTGGAGAAACCCTTTTGGTGGGATGCACCCATCGGTATCGGTTTGGGCTTTGTGGACTCCATCGGCATCGCGAACAACCACATGTGGCGTCACAGCATGCTCGATAACGAGGCCTGGGGACGTCCGCGCTGTCACGAGAGTTCCCCCGCCGCACACGCCAATGGTATCTGGACCCAGGAGATCTACTACCACGTGCTCAATGCGGGATTACGCATCCCGCCATCGGCTGGAAGCGCTTCCGGCGTCATTCCCAACGCTGTGGGGTACAACCGGGTCTACGTCCAGCTCGACGAACCCCTCGATTATGACGCGTGGTGGGAAGGACTTAGGGCGGGTCGCTCCTTCGTCACCAATGGACCTCTGCTCCGCGTAAGAGCCGATGGCGAGTTGCCCGGCCATGTCTTCAGGGCGTCAGCGAACGAGCCCCTTATCATCCCCCTCATGGGACAGCTCGATTCCAACGACCCGGTATCCACCGTGCAGATTGTTAAGAATGGCCGTGTAGTTCAGGAATTGCCAACCGATAAATTCACCGACGAGAGCGCAGCAACGACGATTACCTTTACCGAAAGCGGCTGGTTTCTCGTCCGCGCTATCGCCGATGTCGACCACACCTTCCGCTTCGCCTCCACTGCGCCCTTCTACGTGGAAATTGGCAATACGCCCCGAACCGTCCGCCGCGAATCCGTCGCCTTCTTCCTCGACTGGATCGACGAGCGCAACGCCCGCATCGACGTCCCGGAAGCACAGCGGCGGGACATCATGAACTACCACGACAAAGCCCGGGCCTTCTGGGAGGGCTTGCTGGAAGGATTGGTAGACTGAAGGAAGGATTAATCAAGAACTTATGGCACCACCGAGGATGCCACCTTCACGCGGGGCACTGTTCGAAACTGGGATTCTGGCCGATGTTGTATCGCGATGATGGAAGTACAATACATAGAAGTGGACCCCATTGTTTGGACACGTGATCGTGTTTCTTAAGTGTATCCGCTTTGGGGTTATGCCGATGCTTTTGCTTCGGCGCTGATTGATTGGTAGTAAAAAGTATCTGGAGTCATCTTTTC
>JAUIMA010000163.1 GCA_030432675.1 Candidatus Hydrogenedentota bacterium
TCGGGGTTGGGGACGTTGGGGCGGGCTTGCCCCCTGGGGTTTTCCGTTGGGGTGGGCGGATTGCGTCGGTGCAGTCCCCGCCTGCGGCGTTTCCGTGACGTGCACCCATAAGGCCGTTCGTGCCTCACGTCCGTATAGGTGGCACCCGTTCCGTCTCTTTCTTCGTGATGTCGGGGAGCGGGTGGTGTCAGGTACCGCGTACGGCGCCGATGATACGCTCCATATGTTTGAGGTAGTCGCGAAGGACTTTTTTGCCATCGCGGGTAATGCTGTATTCCGTTTTGGGCATGCGGCCTTCGAAGGTCTTGGTGCAACGGATGTAGCTTGCTTCTTCGAGTTTGCGGGCGTGGACGCTGAGATTACCGTCGGAGGTGTCCAGGAGTTTTTTCAGCTCGGTGAAGGTGAGCTTGTCGTTGACCGCCAGTGCGCTGATGATGGCGAGACGGGTGCGCTCGTGGACCAGACGATTGAGGTTGGTCGCCGTTTCTGTCTCGGGTGCGATGACGCCGCTGAGATTGGCTTTGGTAGTGGTCTTGGTTGTCCGTTTTCGTGCGGTGTTGCCAGCCATGACTGTAATTCCTCTTGTTTTGATTAGCCGCCGTAGCGGATATGAATGATGATTCCCGTGAGAATGTGAAGACCGCCGAAGCCCAGCGCCATGGCCGTTTCGCCGACCGCGTCGGCAATGGCGAAACTGGTGGAACCCCACAGGGTCCAGAAGAGGGTGCCCGTGCCCAGGGCCATCATGAGGCTTCCCATGATGGGGAGCACACGCACGGAGAGGGCACCACCGGCGACGACACCGGTGCCATAGAGTAAGAGCCACATGCCAGGCATGAAGGCTTTGAGTCCAAGCTCATAGAACATTTCGGTCAGGAAGACCCCGGCGAGTATGGCAGGAGCCAGATTAAAGGCGAAACGCCGTGCGGCCCGGTGTACGCTGGGCCGCTCCTGGTCGCGCATTTTGACCATCATGGTGATGACGCCGACCGTGGCGCCCGCGCAGGCCACGACAAGCCAGGTGAAGATCCACCAATCGCGGGTAACGTGGAGTTGTCCCACGTAGCTGCCAATAAGCGCAATGACGCCCATGGCCACCATGCCTTTTCCTGAGATGCCGGTGAACGGGCTGGAGCGCTCCATAGTTTCGCGGATAAAGGAAAGGTTATCCATGGCGCGATCGTGGAGTGCGATGGGGGCCTTATCTTCGAATTCTTCCATGTAAGGAATCCCGGATTGGGTTATGGGGGTGATGTCATCGATGGCGCACCCACCGCCAGCTTGTTTCCCGGATGGTGTTGGGAAAAGGGGAACGGAATGGCGAAAACCCGACGGGTCTCCATTGCCTTGTGAACGTATTGTACCCGGAAATGCTTGATGCGGCAAGACCTTTATGGTATAAAGTAAATATGAACTTTGTGATGTAAAGTAAAATCAGAAAGGGAAGCTCATGAAATGGAAACAGAACGTTTTGCGCACCTGGGTATGGACGAGTCGGTTGCTGTTGCTGGGTATGGCGGGCTATTTTTTCGTGACTCCGGCGTGGGTCGTGCTTGATAGTATGGGCGATCCGGGTTTGCGGGGCGACGGCATTCCGAAAGTTGCCTGGGATTTACATCGGGACCTCAGTCCCCGTTATGAAGTGTGGGCGCGGGAACGTGTCGCAGCGAATGGCGGCGGCCTGGTCGACCAATTCAATATATCCGGCACGGAGTGGCCCGTATTCGGGTCTTTATTCTATTTGCAGGCCACCGAGTCCCTGCAAGATGCGTGGGAAAAAAATCCGACCAGCGCAGTGGCACCTGCGGTATATGCGGAAGATGCTGTAATTGCCGCGACGGAATTGTTATTGGACAAGGGACATGCCAATTGGGTCATCCTCCATTGGGGGGAAGAAAACTATATGCACCAGGACAACGTTTTTTATCGCATGTTACGGATAGGAGGCATGACCGCCTACACCCGTTTGCTTGGCGACGACAAATATCGTTCACAGCTGAAAGAGGAAACGGCGTCGTTGGTGCGCAGTATTGATGAATCACCGGTGGGGCTCCTCGATGACTATCCCAACGAATGTTATCCGGGCGATGTGATGATGGCGTGGTTGACCATCCAACGGGCGGATGAATTGTTGGGCACGGATCACAGCGCGGAAATCCAACGGGGGCTGCGTGGCTTCGTGGCGCCCTGTGTCGACCAACGCGGACTTTCGCCCTACCTTGCCCTGCGCGACAATGGTGGACCCATCGGTCCGGCACGGGGGTGTTCCAACGCCTACATGGGATTCACGGCGCCTCACCTCTGGCCCGAAGAAGCGAAGACCTGGTATGACACGGTGGAGACCCACTACTGGCGTCAACGTCATGGCATCTGGGGCTTCCTCGAGTTTCCCGAGGAGGAGGCGCGTAACTGGTATTTCGATGTGGACGCGGGACCCGTCATTGATGGCTTCAGTACCTCCGGCAGCGCCTTTGGCGTGGGGGCCGCGCGGGCGAATGGTCGCTTTGACCACGCCTACCCCCTCGCGCTGGAAATGCTCGTCACCAGTTGGGCCCTGCCCGGGGGCACCTTGCTCGGACCGCGGGTCTTGTCCGATGCGGTGGATGCCCCCTTGCTTGGGGAGGCGGCCATTCTGTTTAATTTGACCCGACGCGCCGCACCGGGAGTTACGGTCCAGACTACCGATGCCGTGCCGCCCTATGTGATTGGGTTTCTGGCCTTCTACATCCTGACGGGGGGCACGATTGCCTTCATTTGCGTGCGGGATTGTTACCGGCTCTATCGGCACCGTCCCCTGCGGATACCCCTGGCACCCGTTCAGGGCGTGTTTGCCATGGCGGCGGCGGTCTTGTCCCTGTGCTTCTGGGTGAGTGCCGCATCGGCCTTCGCATTTTTCGCCTTGGTGCTGGCGGTGCTCCTGCCGATGGTGCGTCCCATCAAGACGGCGCCGGGGGTGTTGACGCCGACGGTGTGATGGGGTGGTGTCTGTTGCGCCCGGCCGGGCCCAACATATTCCCTTACTCGACCCGGCTGTGGGCTGGCTGTGGCGGGAGTGGTCCTGCACGTGTTATTCAGACTCTTCACCACGAAGGACTTAGCGCAGCCGTTGGCCGCAACCCAAAAAAGTTAAACCACGAATGAACACAAATTCACACGAATTTTGTTGGCCGCAAAAGAACGCAAGGAACGCAGAGACGAAATACTCTCTTCGGTCCTCTATGTCTCTGTGGGGAGAAAGCATGGATGAAAATCAACATGATTGACCACGGATAAAACGGATAGCACGGAGGTATTGAAATGAATCCCTACCGCTACTCGGCTTCATATCATTCATACCCACGATGGATTCGTTGAGCTGACCTGCTTTTGGACGATGTTCTCCTATCCGCGTTATCCGTTTAATCCGTGGTCAAAATTCGGAATCTCTCCAACCCTGATTTACGGGTGCAACTTTAAGAAGGAAAAGGTGATACGGACGCTCGAAATCTATTTGCTTGTTAAAAGGGAAAGAAAACGCCGGATCGTAGTACGAAGAGCACGAAGAAGAGAAGGAAGTGGTACCTACATGATGGAAGGGCGGAATCCCAAACTCTTCCCGCTATTCTTCCTTCGTGAGCGTGTCAGTCTTCTGCCTGCGCTGATGTGGAGCCTTGTTCATGGACGCGCTTTAATCGGCGGCGAAGGGACCATGCGAAACGGATGATCGGATAGAGCAGGGCGCACAGCACCAGCAGGGAGATCGCGGATGGAATCAGTGTCTCGGGTGAGATCTTCCACGTGCTGTCAATAATCTCCTGATACTGGAGCAGGCGCGCTTCCAGGGCAGGCAGATCATGATATCCATATACCCGTGCGAGGGCCAACAGTTCGACGGCGGGTTCGAGAACGCGAGTATGGGCCTCAAAGAGGGCGAAGCTATAAAGGAGATCGGCCACGACAGGATCTTTTGGTTTGACGAAGAGCATGCGCTCGCCCAATTGATAGTGGAGCGCCTTCAAGAGATCGTCTTGGGCGATTTCTCGGCCGTCGTAGCTGAGCATGATAACCTGATCGGCGACTTTTTCCTCGTCAATGGGTATGATGGGGTTGTTTTTCAAATACTCGGGGTCATCCTCCATGGCGATCTTGCTTTCGAGGATTTTCTTATGGAGCCACTCGGTGCCGTAGTGGGAATCATCGTTGCGTGAAATGCTTTCCGTAATCCAATGGAGGGCCTGTTGGTTATCGCCCGCAAGTTCATAGGCCGTGCCGAGGTTGGCTGCGGTGTTGTAGCGACCCGGATTCTCGGCTTCCAGTGCGTGGAGCTTTTCAATGGCCTCCGTGTAGCGGCCCGTAAGAATATCGCGTACTGCGTCGACTTCTTGCTCTTCCGGTCGCGTGACGAGTTTCAGCTCCAATTCGTAGTGATCTTCGGGGCCGCCGAACAAGGTGGCCAGTTTGCTGGCGGGCTCTGATTGCATGCGGGATCGCAACAGGTCGACATGAGATTGGCCAGACACCATTTCATAGGTGCCCTCCTGGGTGACGCCCTCGATGTTTACGCAGGCATGGGCGCTGCCCGCGGCGATTAGTAGCATCAGGCAAGTGAAAAAACGCATGGTGTTGCTCCCTCGAATGGTAGTCCTTTAATTTCCTCACATCCCTTAGTGTAGCAGAGTCATGTTCAGCATTCCGGAATAAATACGGGCGACACATAGTGGAGAAACTCATCTTCGCGCAGGTCCGCGGTGACCGGGTTTTGCGCGATGTACTCCCGACAGCGTTGGAGCTGGGCCGTGTTGTGGAGGACATGGTCCCAGTTTTCGGTGTGCCATAGGGGGTCCTTGCGGTAGAGGAGGCCGTTGATCTTTCGGGTGCTGTAGCTTTTCCATTCCTGAACGATGCTTTCCAGGTCTTCGCCGTGGGGAAGGTGGACCAAGGTGTGGACGTGGTTGGGCATGATGACGTAGGTGGCGAGGGTGTAATGTTCCCCATCGGATGCGCGCATAGCGCGGCGCACAAAGTCGGCGCAGTAGGGGTTACGCAGGTGGCAGGCCCCATAGCTCTTGTCGAGCCAGCGTTCCAGCCGCTTGGGGAAACGTGTGCGGTAGTCTTCTGCGGTGGTCTCGTCCCAGGGTTTGGGATGGGTGCGAAGCCATTGCTTGCGCTCGGCCTGCCACTGGTGCAGGTAGTCCTGGGGGATGGAATCGGCGAGACGCCAGGTGACGAAGTGAAAGGTGCCTTTCGGGTCTTCGGCCGCCTGGGGCTGTGGGGTGCGTTGCCGGGTCGTCCGGTCCTGGATGTAGGGATCATGGGGTTGGCTGAATCGTTCCGCCATGCTTGGCCTCCTTGGGGATAGTATAGCAGGCGGGGGTGACGTGGCGGCGTTGCACGGGCAAAGCCGTGCGGCCCTGCCCGTGGCACCCTTGGCCCCCTTTCGTGACGTCGGGGTGCCACCCTCAAAGACGGGAGCTCCGCGACAGTCTTTGTGGGTGTGGCTTGTGGCAGGGCGGGGGGATGTGTTGCTGGCCGATGGTTATTGAATGTCACCCACAAGCTTCTGTGGCTTCGCCACAACGCTTGAGGGTGGCACCCGTGGGTTTCGTTGGAAAGGGTGGGTCATGGGAGGGCGACGCGGTTGCGGTCGGGGGCCTGTGATGGGGGCATGGGGTGGCGAGCGTACTGCCACCGGGACAGGAACGCGCGTTGGGGTGGTTGCAGGCGATGGTGCGTGATGGGGTTGGCGTAGGGTGGGTGTGTGTTGGTCAGGGTGTGCTGGCGCGATACCGTCCCTGGAGATTTGTGGATGGTCGACGATTTGTGGCACGGGCAAACCCGTGCGGTCCCGCAGCACCCCTCGGGATCGGTTGTCAGATCCGGGTTATTCGCTGGTGTCGCGTGGCGGCGGCAGGGTGAGGGCGGTCCAGATGAGATAGATAAACAAGGTGTGGACGAAGACGTTGTCCCAGAGGGGGAAGGAGTAGGGGGTGTTCATGGCTTCTTGCCAGGGGCTGCCGAAAACAAGTCCGGCTTCTTCGGCGGCGGCCTTACGGATTTCGTAGACGAAGACCCACGCGGTGAGGAAAATCAGGGCCACGCTGCTGATAGCCAAAAAGAAGCGTTGGGGCCAACGGGCCTGCTGGAAGGTACGCCGTGTTGCTCGGTCCAGTTGCTCCAATCGCGTGATACGGCGGAGGGTCCAGGCCATCCACGGGACGCCCGTCATAAATCCGAGCACGAGCACGACCGCGCCCACGTAGTGCATGGAGGTCCATCGGATGGGGCCGATGAGGGTCTCCCGCGCATCGGGGAAAAGGCCCACGAGGATGATGCCGATGGCGCCCGCCGTGAGCTGTCGTGTGGCAATAATCCCATGACGGGCTTCATAGGGTGCGAGACAGCGACCCATATAGCGCACGAGGGGGATGGTGGCGAGTCCCCAGCCGGTCATAGCCACGCCGAAAAGCCACCAGCCGTGGGGGTTTCGGTCTTCGTTGAAACTGCCGAGATAGCTGAAGGTGTGGGTGAGTATGGAGAAGGCATTTTCTGCCGGAAACTGGTACCAACAGAGGAAGATGAGTCCATAAAAGAAGAGGGACTCCAGCACGACATAGATGCGGAGGCTTCGGGGGGTGAAGTGGCCTTGGATGATGGATTTGAAGGGATTCATGAAAAGTACTCAAACGAACAAGAAATAACGGCAGGGGCATTGTAGCAAAAGGGTGTGCCCAAGGGGAGCGGCGGAGTTTGTGTCGGTCTTGGGTCGACTCCTGTGCGTGTTCGTGCTACGATTCGGGTTCATCTTATTCGTGACGAGCAAGACCCTGGAATCTGGAGAGTTGATCATGAAAAAACTGTGCGTACTTTTGACCGTGGTGATGGCCATCGCCATTCCTGTCTGGGGCGAGTCGCCTGTGATGGCTTCGCCGTCTGACGTGGCGTCCCTGCAGTTGCCCGACGTAAAAATCACGTCGGCCACCCATCACGATGGGTCGACCGAGGCGGGAAAGCCAGCGGTGGGTCATGTGAAGGTGGAAGGGGTGATCGGCAAGGCCATTCGCTTCGAATTGCTCCTGCCCGATGATTGGAATGGCCGTTTCGCCATGGGCGGTGGCGGCGGGCTCGTGGGCTCGGTGCAGAATGGTATCTGGCGCTCTGTCAACGAGGGTTATGCCACGTCGGGCACCGATACGGGACATGAGGGCCGGGGCACGGACGGTAGTTGGGCGCTGGATGATATGGAGGCCCTGGTTAATTTCGGACACGTGGCCATCCACCGGACCGCCGAGGTGTCCAAGGCGATTATCCGCAGCTACTATGGGAAAGGGCCGGAGAAATCCTATTTTGTCGGGTGCTCTCGTGGCGGCGGTCAGGCCATGATGGAGGCCCAACGCTATCCCGAAGATTTTGATGGTATCGTGGCGGGAGCGCCGGCCTTTAACTGGAGTGGCTTCGCGGCGCTCGGCATCTATCTTTCCCAGGTGCAGTATCCGGACCCCAACAACCTCTCCGAGACTTACCTGACGCAGGAGGTCCTCAACCGGGTCTACGACGCCATCATGGCTCAGGTGGACGAGGCCGATGGGCTGAAGGATGGCATCATTGATGACCCCACGGCGGTGACGGTGAACCTGTCGCGCATTCCTGATCTCACCACCAATCAGCGTCGGGCCCTGGACGCCCTTTACACGGGACCCGGAAATTCGGATGGGCCTATTTATCCTGGCTTTCCTGTGGGCGCTGAGCGGGGCTCAGGGGGGCTCTTCGAATGGCAGGTGGGACCCATCCCGGATCTGGTCAATCTGGGCTATGCCTTCACCACCAACATCTACAAGTATTTCGTCTTCAACGATCCCGATTGGGATTATTCCACCTATGACCTCGATGGCTGGGCGAAAGACACCCACCTGGCGGGTACCATCCTGAACGCCACCGACCCCAACCTGGATGCCTTCAAGGGTAGAGGGGGTAAACTGCTGTTGTGGCATGGTTGGTCCGATGCGGCCCTGCCTGCCGGGGCAACCATTGACTACTATGAGCAGGTCCTCGCGCGCGATCCCCAGGCGAAGGACTATGCCCGGCTCTTTATGGTGCCCGGGTGCTATCACTGCGGGGGTGGTCCGGGTGTTTCGGGCGTGGACTGGCTCGGTGAAATTGTGGCCTGGGTGGAGACGGGACAGGCCCCGGATCGCATCGTGGCGCACCGCCCGGCGAAAGACGATGCACCGGCCATGACCCGGCCGCTGGTGCCGTGGCCGCAACGTGTGAAGTATGACGGAGACGGGGACGTCAACGATGCAGGTAATTTTGTGCTTCGTTAAAAAATTGTCAAAAAGGAACAATATCGGTCGTCGAGTGCGTTGTGGAGGCTGCGATGAAAGTTGTAAATTATCGGTTGCATTGCGGATTGTGCGTGGGACGAGTTGGGATGTAAGTCCAAGTACATCAAGAAGATAGTTCTAGACTCTTCCGCGTCGATGTGCATTCCACCTGTTTTTTGGCACGAATAGTGCTCTCTGTTTCGGCAGAAGAGGACTCCCAGGTTGTCGTAATCTTTGAGTCCTCAGACCTACGTGAGATTATTGGGAATCACGTCGGGTTGTCGGCAACAAACCAGGGCAGGGCTCTAAGCACCGGCTCGAAAGGACAGGCGTATGAAGAAAGTTCAGTTAATGGCCTTAATGGCCGCCCTTATGTTTGCGGGAGGTGCGTCGGCCGTCGCCATTGGTGGTGATTTCCGCACGGAAGCGGATTTGCCGGATGTTAGTCTGTTTGGTCCGTTGGTACATGAAGACATCGGTGCTGCTATCGACGGCGGTATCGAACTTACCGAGGCCGATTTTGTGGAGAATCCGTCCGGATGGGGTGGCGGTTTAGTCTATGTGGATTATGACCCCACGACGAACATCCTCTTGTTGGATTCGCAGGATGATTGGGACTTTCAGGTCTTCGATGTGTGGATTTCCAATATCCTTTTTGATTCCGGCGAAGTGATTACGGGGATCAGCCTGATATCAGATAATCTCACGGTCCCCTTTGATCCCTTTGTGGACCCGATCGTCGTTCCCACCTTTTCCCACACGGACAACAGCATCCATATCAGTTACGACGCGGGTGCAGGCTTCTTCGACTTCACGGGTGGCACGGCTGAATTCCAAGTAACTTTGGGTTCCTCCAGCGCTCCCGTCCCCGAGCCGGCCACGATGAGCCTGTTGGGTATGGGCCTGATTGGTCTTGCCGCCCGCGCGCGTCGCAAGAAGGCATAACCCGTCCGATTATTAGACAGTAAGCGCATCCGCCGCCCGGTACTTCTTGCCGGGCGGCGTTTTTCTTTGTGGGGTGCCGGGTTTCACATCGCACCGTAGTTCCTGCTACCTTCTAGGAATCGATGTTTAACTGCGGCTCCCACTTTGGAATCTGACTATGTACGAATTCAACCTGTCCCAACCCCTTGTCCGCGTCCTGACCGGTATGCTGGTCGCCGTTGCGATGCCCTCCTTCGCGCAGGCCCCCCTCGTGGCCCATTGGCCCCTGACCGCCGATGGGAAGGATATTTCCGGCAATGGGTTGAACGCCGTGGCAACGGATGTAACCTTCGACGCGAAAGAGGGCGCGACCTTCAACGGCCGCACGAGCTTTCTGGAGGTGCCCCACACGGATACGTTGAATCCCGGTACCGCCGATTTTGCGGTGTCCCTGTGGGTGCACACGGAGACGGTGCTGGATGATACGCTGGGCGATCTGATGACGAAGTATGACCCGGTTACTCGCAAGGGCGTCAATTTCGGCCTCATGAATTACCACGGGGTCGTGTGTGGCCAGTCCAACTATCGGAATCTCTTTTTCGGAGTGGATGACGGCGTCGAGCCGGGGCCGTGGAAGGATGCGGGCCGTCCCGGCAACGCGATTTATCCCATGGCTATGTGTGTCTATAAAGGGGACCTCTACGCGGGCACCTTTGAGATGGGGAAAAACGAAGCGGGCCATCTCTACCGCTACAAGGGCGATGACCAATGGGAAGATTGCGGATCGCCCTTTCCGAGTAACGCGGTTTCCGCGCTTGCGGTTCATGAGGGCGAACTCTATGTGGCGGCCTCCCACTATCGGTCCCGCGGTTCTTCGCTGGGGGATTCGGAAAACGACCTCCATGGTGGCCGGGTCTATCGCTTCAAGGGAAAAGACCAGTGGGAAGATTGCGGCAAGCTTGGCGAGAGTGAGGCCATCTATGGCCTGGTGACCTACAAGGGAAAGCTCTACGGCTCATCGCTCTATGCGCCCGCCGGACTCTTTCGCTATGACGGTGGAACCACCTGGACCGACGTGGGGAATCCCGGAGGTCGGGTAGAGGCCCTGGGGGTCCACAATGGTCAGCTTCTGGGTGCCGGATTTGATTTGCATTATGGCGGGGTCTATCGCTTTGACGATCCCGGTTGGACCGATATGGGCACGCCGCCCGACACGACCCAGTGTTATGGCTTCATGCAATATGAGGGCAACCTCTTTGTGGCGTCGTGGCCTACGGGGAAGGTCTTTGAGTTGGGTGCGCCGGGGGAATGGTCGGACCGGGGACAGCTTGGAGACGAAAAAGAAAGCATGGGCATGGCGGTCTATAACGGGAAGATCTATGGCGGCACCCTGCCGCTGGCCCAGGTCTACCGCTATGACGGGGGCACGAACTGGACCAACACGGGACGCTTGGATCAGACGCCCGATGTGAAGTATCGGCGCGCCTGGAGCATGGCGGTCTATGATGGAAAATTGTTTTGCGGCGTGCTGCCTTCCGGTGGCATTCACAGCTACGAGGCAGGCAAAGCCCTCAGTCATGATGAGGAAATGCCTGCGGGTTGGGTGCACCTGGTGGCCCAGCGTAGCGACGGCACCCTGTCGCTCTATTTGAATGGGGAGAAGGTGGAAGAGAAGTCGGACGGGGGACTGGATGTGAACAACAGCGCGCCCCTGCGTATTGGCCTGGGGCAGCATGACTACTTTAACGGCCGCATGAAAGACGTGCGTCTTTTTGGCGGCGCCTTGGGCGCGGAAGAGGTGAAGGCGTTGGCGAAGCGGTAGCCCGGGGACTGCACCGACATCGTTGTCCCTGTGTTGGGGGGATAGTCGTCGTGGCCAGCACGGGTACGTGTTTGGCTAAGGTGCCATTGGAAGTCGCGGCTGTCCCCCTCTGGAAAGAGACGTGGATTTCTGAGGGAGGGGGACAGCCCCGACGTCCAGTCTGGCGTGGGTGAGCGGCGTGCTTTTGTTGGCC
>JAUIMA010000164.1 GCA_030432675.1 Candidatus Hydrogenedentota bacterium
AAGACGACGGTAAAGTGGACCGTGGCTTTCTCGGGGTGTCCATCCAGAATCTGACGCCCGAGCTCTCCAACTGGTTCGAAATTGAAGGGGACCAGGGTGCCCTCATTGCCGAGGTGGTAGAAGGTTCCCCCGCCTATGATGCCGGTCTGGAGCAGGATGACATCGTCGTCCGCTTTGACGGACACGTGGTCCATGATGCGAGTGCCCTGCGCAGCCGCGTCGCCACCACCAAGCCCGGAAAGTCGACGCCCGTCGAAGTGCTCCGTGACGGCAAGAAGGTAGAGAAATCCGTCAAACTCGGACGGCTCGACTCCGATGAGGTGGTCGCCGAACGAAGCACTCCCCAGGGCAACCGTCGGCTTGGACTCCAGCTGCAAGATCTGGATGACAGCATTGCCGAACAACTTGGTTATACGGGCGAAACCGGCGTCGTCATTGCCGATGTCCTGGCTGGCTCCCCCGCCGCCCGGGAAGGTCTTCGTCGAGGAACCATTGTAACGGAGGTCAATCGTCAGCCTGTTTCGAGCGTCCAGGAATTCAAGGACGCCATGGAAAAAGGCAAAAAGAACGACACCGTATTGTTAAACATCACCCGCGATGGACACTCCCGCTACGTGGCTTTACAGCTCAAGTAGCGGTGGCACGTCAGTCGGGCGTGGTAGTCCCTTGCTACCGCGCCCGACAATCGCGGTCCCTATAAAAAACGCCTCGCTCCCACGGTCGCTGACCTGCCGGAGCGAGGCGTTTGTATTGAAAGCATACATGCAGCCCTGCTCTATCGGATTGCACGCTCTTCATGACCTCTTCTTGTGCCACGCGATGCCGAGTTTCGTGTGCATGGAGCCACCGCAACGCAGGGCCATAGGCGAGAGTTCAATTCGGGCGTCCCTCTATATCCAGGCGCGGGATCGCGCGAGCAACTAGAGTCCCTTGTAGAGCAGACATGCAGCCCTGATCTATCGGATTGCACGATCTTCATAACCTCTTCTTGTGCCACGCGATGCCGAGTACAGCGAGGTTTCGTGTGCATGGAGCCAGCGTAGCGTGGGGCCATAGGCGATAGTTCGAATCGGACGTCCTTCTATATCCGTGGAATTGGACGCCTTCCTCCGGCGCGTCAACGACGTGGCACGGGATATTGCAAACGCGCAAAAGATCTGCACGCCTCGCTGCGCAAGCCTCAACTAAACAATCGCAACGGCTTCAATCTCAATATCCAGTCCGGGGATAGCCAGAACGGGAGTCCCCTGTAGAGCAGACATGCAGCCCTGGCATAGCCGATTGCACGCTCTTCATAACCTCTTCTTGTGCCACGCGATGCCGAGTACAACGAGGTTTCGTGTGCATGGAGCAAGCATAGCGTGGGGCCATAGGCGATAGTTCAATTCGGGCGTCCTTCCATATCCGTGAAATTGGACGCCCTCGTCATATCCCTCATGTGGAAAGAAATTTTCCTTTCCTCCACGCACACGAAACCTCGCGGAGCTCGGCATCGCGTGGCACGGGATATTGCCAACACGCCTCAACTAAACAATCGCAACGGCTTCAATCTCAATATCCAGTCCGGGGATAGCCAGAACGGGGGTACCCACGGCCGTCGAGGCGGGGTAGGGCTTCTTGAGATACTCTTTCCGCACCTTGCGATAGGCCGGAAGGTCCCGTTCCATGTGCACAAAATAGGAGCGCAGGATCACCACGTGTTCCCAACCCGCACCGGCCTCGGCCAAGACACGCTCAATACGGTCGAAGGTCTGGCGCATCTGGGTTTCCATATCCGCGTCGTAATCTTCAGGTCCCTGTCCCGACACAAAGACCACCTTCTCGCCACCCGCTGCCACGATACCCGGCGTATAGCCCGAATCGTCCGCCGGCGCACCATCAGGGTGCAGGCCCGTCCGCGTGACAGCGGCATGGGCCTGGGTCGCACTCACCGCGGCGGCCGCGCCACCGGCCAAGCTGGCAATAGAGGCCGTCATGAAGGCACGGCGATGTTTTGGAGTTGAATCTTGATCCACGATAAAGTCTCCCTGAATTTCCAGGCCCCTTGGGGCCACACGTTATCGGTTTCCGCGAGTATAGACCGAAGGGCGTCGGGCGTCAACGTCCCCAGGAAAGACGCCGCCCGTTCACAAGGAACGGGCGGCGCATGCAAACCGAAAAGAGACCGGGTCAGGGGACAAGTTCAGCGATGTGTTCGTCTATCCAACGACCGCGGTCTTCGAGCCAGGTCTTGAGGTATTCAATCTCACCCTGGTAGGAAGCAGGATGGGGCCCGGCGAACATCAGAAAATTTATGTCGGGAAACAGCGTCATGCCCAGGGAAGGCCAACGGATAAACTGGCGGGCCTGGGCGGTGTTCAGTTGGGCTGCCAGGGCATCGATACGTTCTTCTATCGCCGCTGTCGAAAGGGTGCTGTTCCGAAGCTCCTGCCAACGGGTCTGGTAGCGCTGGGCAAAGGACGGGTCCTCCAGCAGGCGGGCGGTCCAGGGACTCCGTGAAACGGGGCCACCGTTCGTGTTGAGCAGCCAGCCGTCGGTGCCTTGGATTCCCTGAAAGCTGAAGTACCCCATCGCGATGTTCAGGTCCCAGATGGGTCCCATGTGGATCACGTCTTCCCGATCTTTGTAGAGGAAGGTGCTGGAGTGGAAGGCATCCCGGTTCTTGAAGAATTCCTGGAGCAACATGTAATCCACAAAGGAATCCATATCGATGAACGGGGCATAGCCTTTTTCGGGGTCCCGGAAATCGGGGCCGAAGAGGGCCGCTTCAAAGGCCTGAATGTGACTGCGAAACCACACCACCTGGGCACCGGTAATATTGCGGCTGTTGGGCGAGACGGGCGTCATGACAAAGCCATCGCGAATGGGAATGGCGACTTCGCCGGGATCCAGGCGGTCGGGCTCGCGCATTTCCATGAGATAGCCTCCGGTAATGGCGGGCTCGGCATCGTCTTCAGGATCCAACTTCTCAATGTTCAAGCGGTTCTTATCCCGCTTAATCTTCTCCGTCAGCAGATAGACCCCCACATAGGACTCGGGAATGCTCTGACTCGGATCGTCGTGGAGGTAGACTTCGCAAAAGCGGGTGCGGGGCGCATACCACCCCAAAGCACCCCACAGTTCGTATCCCAGTGCATTGCGGATAAGACTTCGATCCATCCAGGGACCGTAGAGCACCCAGTCTTCTTCTTCGGGCATACCCAATAGGGCGATATCTTCATCGCCACCCTCGGCATCCCGCCCTTCAATGCCCCACGAAGCCTTGGGAAAGGTCTGGGTTGAAAAGCCCCGCCGCTCGATGCCGATAGCCATCACGTCTTGCGTTGCAGCGTCGGTCGGGCGATTTACCGTACCGTCCTGATGATCAACCACGTGAAGGGTGGCGTCCACCTTGGGCTCGTCGGGCACGGCCACCCCGTTGGTGTCGATCAGAAGTGCGGGCAAGGTGGTTTGGGCAAAGATATCGGCCACGGCAGCGCTCGCCACGACACTATCGCCTTCCGCCGCCCAGACCCAACCGACGGTGCCGCCGTTCATCCGCATGGGCCCGGTGGTATGTTCCACCGGCGCGCCATTCACGGACGCGATCGCCCGGAGCCAATAGCTACCGGCTCCCGCCACATCGGCATCGGCCACCGCACTCGGCGACAGATTGTTTGCCAAAAGGTTAACCGCGCCTTCCAGCCCGGCCTCGGTCTCAGCCACCGCAAAAAAGGTAATCTCGTAGGGGGACTCATTAATGAGCTGAAAGCGCGCGATAGGCACGTTGGGATAGCAGCCGGAAAGTCCGGCAACCAGGGCAACTATGGTAGAAGCAGAGCGTACCCAATGCGAAGTAACAGCGTTCATACGGTGCCTTTCAAGGCGCCCCGCATGCATGTCGGGGCGGCGGTTAACCAGCAAAGCTACGACATGTTGCTCAGTCTACACGAGCACCCTGACCATTCCCAAACAATTGAGGATGATAAGGGCGATCCCCGTTAAATCACGGGCTCCAAATGGGCCTGAACCAAGGGTACGGCAATGCGAAACCAATGGGTGAAAGTGTCCGGGCGCGTAGCCAACTCAGCTTCCAGTTCCTCTTGATGTACCCAGCGCCAATCCGACACCTCGAGGGGGTTGGCGCATGGCGCACCATTGAAACAGCCGATATAGACATGGTCCACCTCATGCTCCGTCAACCCATTGTCCAATTCAGCCCGGTAGTGAAACTGAAAGGCTCGTTGGATGGGCACATCAACACCCATCTCCATGTTGAGGCGGCGACGTGCGGCGTCCCCAGTGTGTTCACCCGGTGCGGGATGGCTGCAGCACGTATTGGTCCACAGGCCGCCGGAATGATATTTGTCTTCGTGTCGCTTCTGAAGGAGCCAATGTCCGTCTTTATCGAACAGAAACACGGAGAATGCGCGATGCAGTTCGCCCCGCAGGTGGACCCCCTGCTTGTCGCCCGTTCCCAGACACTGATCGTTTTCGTCAACCAGAATGACCGTATCGCTCACGCTTCCAACTCCTTTTTCCTCGCCAGTGTACTACGTTTTCCTTAACTAACTCTCGCTTAAGCTTATCATAGTGTTGCAATTTTGTCTAATTTTTGATTGACAAAACGATATATTCTGCGTACCATAGAGAGAAAGGGGCGGTCCCTGATGCACTCCGTTGAGATCGAATAGGAAAGGCGTTTGCTGGTGTCCAAAGGCGTTGAGGAACAGTGGGACTACCTGCTCGCAGGCGGTGGGCTGCAGAACACCCTCATCGCCCTTGCCGTGTTGCACCACCGTCCATCGGCCCGGCTCCTCTTGCTTGAACGTGATGAAGTACTTTGCGGCAATCACACGTGGTCCTTTCACCAGTCTGACGTACCCTTGGAAATCTGGCCCTGGCTTTCACCTGCCATCTCCGTGCAGTGGCAGGGGTACGATGTACAGTTTCCGGGATTGGAGCGCCGGGTCCAGTCTGGCTACGGCTCCCTGTCCTCCCGTGACCTCGCGGCACACACTCAAGAAATCATTACCCAGTCTCCCCATGCCCGTATCGTGACCGGTGCGGAAATAACCGCGCTGGCGGACGGGCAGGTTCGCCTTGCTGATGGCCGACGGTTCTGGGGAGCCCATGTGATTGATGGGCGAGGTCCGGCCACTCCACCCGCAGGGTTTCGAGGTGGCTTTCAAAAATTTGTGGGGCTGGAACTGACCTTGTCGTCGTCAGGCCTGCGCACGACTCCGCTCTTGATGGATGCGACAGTACCCCAGGAAGACGGCTTCCGCTTTTTCTATGTCCTACCGCTGGCACCCGATCGGGTCTTGATCGAAGACACCTGCTTTTCAGGCAATGGGGCACTGGATATCACGCAGGGCCGAGCGGAGGTACTGGCGTATGCAGAGCGAAACGGCTACGCGGTGGATTCCGTAACCCGCTGTGAATCGGGCGTGCTCCCCATGCCTTACGAAATGCCGCGTGCGTGGCCGCGAACGATGCCCCTTGCTGTGGGATATCGCGGTGGATTCTTTCACCCTGCGACAGGCTACTCATTTCCCGTTGCCCTCCGCGTGGCGGCCCATATCGCGCAGTATGCGCCCGAAAGCCCTCTGAATGCGGACTGGGAGCGCCTGCTGAACCACCACCGAAACCAATATCACTTTGCGACCATTCTGAACCGTCTCCTGTTCACTGCCTACGCGCCGTCTGAACGGCATTACATATTCAGTCGGTTTTATCAACTGCCCGAGCCCCGTATCGAGCGCTTCTATCGCATGGACTCACGCCTTAGCGATAAAGCCCGATTCTTTACCGGATGGCCACCCCGTGGGTTCAGCTTGCGTGGTCTACTTAAAGGAGCAGCCACCCTATGAACGTGCCCAGTACGCAACCCAGCGAGCCGTCTCCCACAGTGCTGATGCCGACCCGACTCCAGGCCCATTTGCTACACCGCCTGCGCGCCGCGTTCTCCCCATCCCAACTGCGCGCCATGTTGGGACCAGAAGATTCTCCCCTCGCACGCTCCTATTGGCAGCGGGCCATGGGCAATGCCTTGCAGGATTTCCTGGGGCGCCATTCGAAAATGCTGCGCGCCGAAATGGTCCACTGGGCTTGGAAAGCAAACGGGGGAAGCGAGGAAGGCCCCACCACCCTTTCGCTTGCCGTGGAAGCCCTCCATGCAGGCTCGCTGATCATTGACGATATTGAAGATGAAGCCTTAACACGTCGCGGTGATAAGGCGCTTCATTTGCGCTATGGCCTGGCACCGGCACTGAACACCGGCAACTGGCTCTATTTCTGGCCCATTCAGTTGATCGAAGAGGCGGGCTTGAAGCCCGAGCAAGAACTGGCCGCGTTGAAACAGCTTGGAAAGACACAGTATCGCTGTCATCTGGGCCAAGGACTCGACGTGAGCCTTACGATTGCTGACATCCGTC
Organism: Candidatus Hydrogenedentota bacterium; assembly: GCA_030432675.1. Taxonomy (GTDB): domain Bacteria; phylum Hydrogenedentota; class Hydrogenedentia; order Hydrogenedentales; family JAEUWI01; genus JAEUWI01. The sequence continues at coordinate 6,417 of JAUIMA010000164.1, forward strand.
AGGAGCATGTACGGGAAGTTACCGGGTCCAAGACTCGGCTGAAAACGGGTAGCCTCATGGGCCTGGCAACCTATCTGGGATCCCTCGCCGCAAATGCCGACCTGGAAACCTGTCAGCGTTTCGCCCAGTTCGGCGAGTCTATCGGAATGACCCTGCAAATGCTGGACGATATGGGCACGATAAGCAGGGAGGATCGCGGCGAGAAAGCCCGAGAAGATTTGGTCGCCGGGACGCCCACGTGGCCCTGGGCTTGGGCGGCCGACTCGTTAGACGCCAATGCCTACCAGAACTTGTTGAATTTTTCTCATGATGTGCGGTCTGGCCATCTGGACTACACCTTCTTACGGCTTCGCCTGCGCCAGGCCATTCCCTCCGATGCACTCGGCATGCTCCGTAAGTCGATGGAAGACGAGCTGGAAACGATTCGGCCTGACCTTCAGTGTGCTGCCGCGGAAAATCAGCTGCGGGGTGCCTTTGAAAGGATGTGTCAATCCTATGTCTAAGACGGCCCTACACGTCACAAAAACACCTCCGGCGAACCACCATCCGAAGCGTCCCACCGTGGCTGTTATCGGGAGTGGCTTTGGCGGACTGGCCGCAGCAATACGTCTCCAGGCGCAGGGCGTACAGGTCACCTTGTATGAGGGACGCGATAAGCCGGGCGGCCGGGCCTATGTCTACGAAGATCAGGGCTACACGTTTGACGCCGGACCCACGGTAATCACGGCCCCCCAATGTCTGGAAGCCCTCTTCGAAGTCGCCGGACGCCAACTCTCTGACTATGTCACCCTGCTTCCCGTCGCTCCCTTCTATCGGTTGCAGTGGGAAGACGGAGACCGTCTGGATTACACCGGCGATCTGGATGCCATGTTGAAACAAATTGGCGAACGCAGTTCCGCCGATCGCGATGGATACATCCGCTTTCTGGAATATACGCGCCGGGTATTCGCCAAGGGCTACGAAGAACTTGTCGATGTGCCCTTCCTAAACTTTCGCGACATGATCCGAGTCGCCCCCGATCTCATGCGCCTCCGTGCCGACCGCAGTGTCTACAATACGGTGGCCCGCTTTGTGAAGGACAAGCATCTTCGCGAGGCCCTGAGTTTTCACTCCCTCCTCGTAGGTGGAAACCCCTATGAGACGAGTGCCATCTACACCTTGATTCACTATCTCGAACGCAACTGGGGCGTGTACTTCCCCGAGGGTGGAACGGGCGCCCTGATCCAGGCACTGGTGAAGCTTTTCAAAGAATTGGGCGGTACCTTGCACCTCAGCGCACCGGTGGATGAGGTGGTGGTGGTCCATGAATCGGGCCGAGTTCGCCATCGAATTTACTCCAGTGGATTACCCCAAATGGAAGCGGATGCCGTAGTTTCCAATGCCGACATCCACCACACCTACGCCCACCTCTATCGCTCAGAAGAAGCGGCACAACAAACCCAACGACGGCTGGAGCGGTCCCAATGGTCCATGTCCCTTTTTGTGCTCTATTTCGGCACGGACAAGAACTACGACATTGCCCATCACACGGTACTCTTCGGGCCGCGCTACAAAGGGCTGCTGCAAGACATCTTCCACGGTGCGGAACTCCCTGATGACTTCAGCCTCTATCTCCATGCACCGACCGTAACGGATCCGAGCCTCGCCCCCCCGGGCGGTGGCACCTACTATGTGCTGAGCCCCGTGCCCCATCTCGGCAACGCGCCCCTGGACTGGGAAACGATCGGCCCCGCCTATGCAGAACGCATTTTGACCTACCTCGAGCGTGACATGCCCGACCTCCGCCAACACGTTGTGACCCAGCGCTGGATGACTCCCACAGATTTCCAGAGCGAGCTGAACGCCTATCAGGGAGCGGCCTTTTCGTTGGCACCAACGCTGACACAAAGTGCCTGGTTTCGACCGCACAACCGCGACCCCAAAATACCGGGCCTCTACATCGTGGGAGCAGGAACCCACCCGGGCGCGGGCGTTCCCGGTGTGGTAAATTCCGCGACGGCCACCACCGAGCTGGTTCTCTCGGATCTGGGCGTGAGGGCACGGCCATGAGCTCCGAAGCAACCGATCTATTTCGCAATACTATCCAGCACCACAGCAAGAGTTTCTCCTTTGCGTCCACACTGATCCCCAGCGATTCCCGGCATGCGGTGGAAGTCTTATACACATGTTGCCGTCACGTCGATGACGCCATCGACCTGGCACCCGTTGAGACCCACAGCGTGGTCATTCGCGCGTTGAAGCAACAATTGGATGCCATATACGAAGGCACACCCAGCTCGGACCCCGTGCTCACTGCCATGCAAGACGTGGTTACCCGATACGAAATCCCCCGTCTATACCCTGCCGAGCTCCTGGAAGGGATGGAAATGGATACGGCGGGGTACAGCTATCATGATTTGGATGCGCTGCTCTTGTATTGTTATCGGGTCGCGGGCACAGTAGGCCTCATGATGAGCCATGTGTTGGGCGTTCGAAACAGTGAGGCGTTGCAACATGCCTTACATCTCGGGATGGCAATGCAAATCACGAATATATGCCGTGATGTGGCCGAGGACTGGGAGCGAGATCGGCTCTACATTCCCCAGGAAATCTTACTACGCCACGGCGCAGCGCGCCTGATTTCCCGAGTGGGAAAGACTCAACCCAACGAATACGGGGAGGCCTTGTCCGGGGCCGTGGCCGAACTGCTGGATCTGGCCGACCAATACTACGCCTCGGCCGATAAAGGAATGATTAGTTTAAACGGACGATCGGCTCTTGCCGTACGTTCGGCGCGCCACATTTATGCCGATATCGGGCGGGTACTCCGCGAACGTGGATGTGAGGTATTTGGGGGCCGCGCCTACGTTACCCGACCACGAAAGTATGCCCTGGCCATCAAAGCTCTGACACACACCCTGGTTGAAATTCCGGCGCGCTTGCGAAACCCTTTTACCCGGGCACCTCTCTCCCAGCCCCTGCGCTTTCCCAATGATGTACTCCTCTTCGAAAGCGAGGAGGGGAGCCCGAATAGTCAAAAAAAGGAATCGCAGCAGCTTTAGCATCCTCATTCCGACCCGGCTACGTGGTCGCGGATGGTTTCCCACGGTGATTTAATAGAGAGTTGATTATGTCGGAAGCAGACTTTGTGGTGGTGGGCGCAGGACACAACGCCCTGGTATGTGCCGGTTATCTCGCAAAGGCCGGTCGCTCGGTCCATGTCGTAGAACGACGCCCCATCGTTGGGGGAGCGGTGGTAACGGAAGAGATTGTCCCCGGTTTCAAGTTTGACTTGGGGGGGTCTGCACACATTCTCATTAACCATACCCCTATCGTCGCGGACCTTGAGCTCAACCAATATGGTTTGGACTACATCGACCTGGACCCTCTCTTTTTCGCGCCCTTTCCGGATGGAAGCCACATTACCATCTGGAGAGACGTCGAGCAGACCTGTGAGAGCATCGCCCGAGTTTCGGAACGGGATGCTGCGGCCTATCGCAAGTTCGTAAGAAAATGGACGCCCGTCGCAGAGACCTTTGTAGACGCCTTTATGAATCCACCTACGTTGGGGCGCCTGGCCAAGTCGTTGGTTTTCGACTCCATGGCACGGAGTGAGCGGGCCTGGGAAACCTGTCGCGATGCCCTGCTCAGCTATGATGCCCTCATCCGCCGAAGCTTTCACGATCCCCGCGTCCAGGCCGTTATTGGCTGGATGGCCGCCCAGTCGGGGCCCCCGCCCCATGAAGCGGTTTCGGGTCCCCTGGCCATGTGGCACCCCCTCTATCACCAAAGTGGCATGAAACGCCCCCGGGGTGGCTCGGGGATGTTGACCCAAGCCCTCGCCCGCATGATCGAAGCCCATGGTGGCATCATCACCACCGACGCGCCGGTGGAGGAAATTCTCGTAGCAGGCGGACGGACCACGGGAGTGCGGTGTGTAGATGGACGGGAATTCCGCGGACGCCATGTCGTTTCCGGTGCCCACATCCACACGACCCTCGGCATGCTGTCCAAAGATTCCGTGCCTGCCGCCTTTCGAAGGAAGGTCCAGAAGCGCCGGATCGGCAATGGCTTCGGCATGGTCGTCCGATTCGCCATGGAGGAATTACCCAACTACACGGCCCTGCCCACCCCCGACACGACCATCGGCGGTGCACATCACCACGCACTCCAGTTTGTCTGTCCCAGTATGGACTACCTGGACCGTGCCTTCGCAGACTTTCAGGCAGGACGCCCTTCAAGGGATCCCGCGTTGCTCGCCATGACCTTTTCCAAGGCGGACCCCACCCTGGCGCCGACAGGAAAGCATACCCTGTTCTTGTGGGGCCAATACTATCCCTATGAACTGGCGAATGGAGAAAACTGGGACGACATCGGCAATCGGGAGGCCGATATCATGCTGGACCGACTGGCGGACTATGCGCCAAACGTGAAGAGCGCGGTCATTGATCGCCTCGTCGAAACGCCCCTCTTCCTCGAGCGGGAACTCGGCCTCTTGCGGGGAAACGTGATGCACCTGGAAATGTCGTCCGACCAGATGTTTTTCCGCCGACCGGCCTATGGCGCACACCAATATCGGGGTCCCGTCTCGGGGCTCTATTTCACCGGGGCAAGCACCCATCCCGGTGGGGGTATCATGGGCGCGGCCGGGCGCAACGCCAGCCAGGTCATTCTGGCTGATTTGGCGGGCTGAATCTTAACGACTCAGTTCGGTGAGTTGCTGCTGAAGTTGTGCCAAGGTGTCGGCACATTGAACCCCATCTAACTCGTAGTGGAGGCGGTTCATTCGCACGCCGCCGCCCCCGACCAAGAGGGGCACGCGCTCTTCCA
>JAUIMA010000165.1 GCA_030432675.1 Candidatus Hydrogenedentota bacterium
AGCTGGTGGATTTTTCGAGCGAGCCTCAATATATCCGTGAAATGTACGGTACAGAGGGGGCCGATGGTAGCTTTGCAGCGAACTGCCTGCTGGCCCGGCGAATGGCGGAGCGGGGTGTACGCTTTATCCAGCTCTACCATCGGGGCTGGGATCACCATGGTGGGATTAAGGGAGGCGTCGCCACCACCGCGAAATTGGTGGACCAGGCTTCGGCGGCCCTCGTCAAAGATCTTGCGCAACGGGGCATGCTGGAGGATACCCTGATCATCTGGGGGGGTGAGTTTGGCCGTACCCCGATGGCTCAGGGATCAGGACGGGATCATCACATCAAGGGCTTTTCTCTGTGGATGGCGGGGGGGGGTATTCAAGGGGGGATTACACACGGCGCAACGGATGACTTTGGTTACAACGCGGTGGAAGACGTCGTGCACGTCCACGATTTTCATGCGACGCTACTTCATCTCCTCGGAATTGAACACACCAAGATGACGTTCCGGTTTCAGGGAAGAGACTTTCGTCTGACCGATGTGGCCGGACACGTGGTGAAACCTATTCTGGCGTAGTTTCCGAATGCATCGCCGTGACGGCCTCAAAACGAGACGCATAAATATCGAAGATGCGAAACATGCGTACCAGTTCGAAGAGGGTGCGCACGGGTTTGCTCATGTTGCAGAGGGCCAGTGTGCCGCCCTGGTCGCTTACGGTGCGGAGGCAAGACAGGAGCGCGCCCAGTCCTGAGCTGTCCACAAATTGGAGCGCATAGAGGTCGAGCAAGACGGTGCGTTCTTTTTCAAGCAGGGGTTGGATGGCCTCCCGAAAAACTTTGGTGTTGCTCGCATCCAGGCTGTCTTGCGTAAAGGCGACGACAGCGATCCCTTTTTCCATTTCCGGCTCAGTAATCAATGCGGTGCATCTCCCTTATCCGGAGTGGCTTGCGGCAACCCCTTCGAAGCGATAGCCTTTGCCCCAGACGGTCATAATCAAGCGGGGTTTCGACGTATCATCTTCGAGTTTCTTGCGTAAACGTCCCATGTGGACGTCTACCAGCCGTTCGTCACCCGCGTACTTGAAATTCCAGGCCTGGCTGATAAGTTGACTGCGGCCGATGACCTGGCCGGGGCGTCGCGCCAGAGCAAGCAGCAAATCAAACTCAATGGGCGTCAGCTTGACGTCTTCGCCATTCTTCAACACGATACGGGCACCCGGGTCGATACTGAGCCCTTCAAATTCCAGGGTGTCCGAACCACGGGCAGTACCCTTCGCGCGGCGTAATATGGCCTGGACGCGGGCCGTGAGTTCTTTGGGGTCGAAGGGCTTGGTGAGGTAGTCGTCTGCTCCCATGGTAAGGGCCGCGACTTTCACATAGCTGATGGAGGTGGTTGTGAGCATGAGCACGCAGGCGTCGGACTCCTTCCGCATCTCCCGCAATACTTCAATGCCATCCATGGTCGGGGAGTTGCCTTCCCCTTCATCCAGATTAATATCCAAGACCACCAAGTCGGGTTGATGATCGGCGATCTGCATCAGCGCATCCAACCCATTCTTGGCCGTAGTGACCGTGTACCCGTCATCTTCAAGAACCTGACGGGTGCGGGTGAGCGCATCGTCTTCGTCTTCGACAACCAGGATTTTTTCGGTTCGCATTTATGCCTCTTATTCCTGCAATGAATGTTACTCGAAACCGAACGCCACAGGGACAAGCCCTAATCGTGTCGGCGGGGCCTCGATCTTCCCAAATCGTAACCGTGTGCTGTAGGCGTGTACAAGCGCACTGCGCCGAAGAACCGAGTAGAGGGTCGGTTGCTCCCCGATGGCAGGTGACGATCCCGAGACACCTGCTCTGCAAACGCTACGCACCCCCCTATTGTATCGAAAATCACACCAACTATCTAGCACAATCGTCGTCTCTGGCCGTGCCGCGCGGGGTAATGGGGCGGACCGAATGTTTTTTTTGCACCGTTAAAATACGGTCTACTAGGCTGTGGGGCTTATATTCTGGGGGGTTGGTGTGGCCATGCTTCGCAGTTCAACGTAAAAGCGTGCTTCCACCCCCTCTTCACTTTCAGCCCAAACCCGACCACCGTGCCGCTCTACAATTCGACGAACAATCGCCAGACCCAAGCCACTGCCCTGATTGTCCGAATGTTCGTCCAATTGTTTAAACGGGGCAAACATCGCTTCGGCGTGGGTCATATGAAAGCCATGGCCATTATCCCGCACGCAAATTCGCACCATCGACGGTGTGGTTTCCACCGCGAATACGTCGATTTTCGGGCTCTCGTTTTTTCGACTGAACTTACCGGCATTTTGAAGTAGATTTACAAATACCTGTTTCAGCAGGTCAGCATCCCCGAGGCATTGGGGCAGCCCCTGGATGTCAACCTGGGTGTTCGCTTCGAAGAAGACAGACTGTTTGGCCCGGAACACGACCTCGTTTAATTCACATTTTTCGAGGCACAATGGTTTTCGGCTCAGACGGGAAAAGTCGAGGAGCCGATCGATCATGTGCTGCATCTCAGCCACGCCCTGGGCAATCATGGAGACGTAGTAACGGCCGGGATCTCCCATCTGTTCATCACAGGTCTCGTCGAGCATTTTGGTGAAGGTTTTCAGAAAGCGGAGCGGTGAGCGGAGGTCATGGGCGATGGTGTAGTTGAAGGCTTCCAGTTCTTGTAAGGTATCTTGAAGCTCTGCCGTCCGGGAGGCGACCCGCTGCTCAAGGACGCGATTGACGTCGCGTACCGCATCGGTGGCCATCTTCTCTTTGGTTACATCCCATGCCACGAAGACGACGTGGATTACCGCCCCCTCCTGGTTCTTATAGGGCGTGTAGATCATGTCGAGGAAGCGACGCCCTCCGATGGGCAGATCCACTTCGTGAATCACCCGCACCTCTTCCCCCTGGAAGGAGCGGTCGAGGTGGGGAGAGACGACACTGGAAAACATGTGCTTCCCCCAGACGGTCGCGGCGCTGGTGCCATAGACTTCCTGCGGGGTGGTATCAAAGGCTGCGGCGAAGGAGCGGTTGACCAGCTCATAGGCGTATTGGGGATTGACAAGGGCCATGAATTGATGGGAGGTGTCCACCAGGAATTCATACCGTTGCCAGAGTTCATGGGTGCCCATCTGCTGGGTGACGTCCCGGTGCATCCAGGTGACAAAGGGCCCCTCCCGAATCAGTTGCACCTCGTTCCACGCAGTCAAATTGTCGGCCCGGACGTAATCGAGACGAAGGGGAGTGGACGGACGGGGTTCGTCCAGATAAGACTGCATCAATTGGGCTGTGGCCGTGGTGACGAGGGGTGGCCCCAGAAAGGGATGGCGCTTTTGGGCAATGGCGTCACTTTCCAGCCCCGTCATCGAGGAGAAAGCGGCATTGCTGTAGACCACTTCATTGTCTCGGGTGATGACCATTCCCACGCTCAACTCACCGAGCGCGCGAAAGGCGATCGCGTCGAGACCGGGTTCCCTGTTGTCTGGTGAGGACACGTTTTACTCCGTGGGGCTGGTTCCGAGGCGGGTGAGTATGACCTGGGCGTAGACCCGGTGACCGAAGTCATTGGGATGATTTACCCCATTGCCCGTAATATCGACGAATTGCTTATGCTTCAGCAAGGTGGTCCAGAACGCCGTCAGATCGGCAACGGTCACTCCGGGTTTTTCCAAGGTGACGAGTGCGTCGCGATACTGGGGGTAGAGTTCGGAGGCCGTGTGCTTCCAGTCCGGGTTGCCGCGCATGGTGGCGACCAGGAGGAATTCCGTTTCCGGGTGGGCACTGCGGATGCCGGCCATGATGGCCTCGATGTCGGCGCGAAAGGTTTCGGGCGCACGGCGTGAGGAGGCGTCGTTCATGCCAAAGGCGATGAGGACAAGATCGGGTTTTTTCGCCGCCACGGCGGGAGCCTGTTCGACACCCCAGGGTGCGGCCATGCCGCTCACCGAAAAATTGGTGAACGTGACGTTGCTTCCGAAGACCTCTTCCAAACCGTGGGCTACCAAGGTGCCATAACCGGGTGTGTGGGGTGCCGTGTTGGAGGTGGACGAGGCGTCCAGCCCGGTGGAGATACTGTCACCCAGCAGACACAGCGCCAGGGGCTTACCCGATTGGAGGATGGCCGTGGTGCGGGGCAGGTGAGCTGTCGCTTCGGGCTGGGGGCCTTTCATGGCCGCCCAGGCATGGGACGCGTGGGTGTAGGTGATTTCGACCTGCAGATTGTGAAAGTAGGGGCCGGCACCAAAAAAGATATCCCGTGTTTCGTCTTTGTAGAGCTGGCCAGACCCACCAATGGGGGGCTCAAAGTCTTTGCGGGTGGTGAAGGGGATGCGCGAATCTTTCGTCAGGGTAATGCGCTTGTTCTCCGTATCAATGACGTAGTCCCGCCCTTCTTCGTAGGTTGTGCCCGTGGGTGGATGGACGATAGACAACACCTCGAGCGGAGTGAAAAGCAGGGGCGCGGTGGCAGGAACGCCTGCTTCCGGCTCCAGGAAAAAGAGGCTTTCTCCGTGCATGGTGTCGGATTCCCAGAAGGGTGCAAGGTGCCAGACGCTCATGACGCGCTCAGCGGGGAAAGCACTTGTGGCCAAACTCACTAATAATCCCAGGGCGAGGCCCCGCAGTCCGTACAGCATGCGCTTACTCCCGATTCGTAAAGTGACCTTCATTTTACAAAGGGCATTGTGAGGCATATGGGGCACTTCAGGCAAACTTGGCCGAAAAGCTCTAGCGGGAAAACTGCTGGTAGAAGGGACCCTTCGTCCAGTCCGGTGGCAAGACGGCGTTGAGCAAGACGCCCCGGTCGCGGAGATCTACCAGCCGGTAGACACCCCGAAGGCGCGCGTGGGCGGCCTTCGAAAGCTCGATGCCCTGAAAGCGGGCGTCGAGTCCATAGTAAAGCGGATAATAAAGCTGGGTGGGCAGGGTGTCTTGCGGACGGCCCGGAATGGTCATGGAGCGGTCAAAGAGAAAGTTGGGGTGATCGGCTTGATAGGTGAAATCGATCTCGAGCGACGTATCGCCCGGCGCAAATTCCAGGACCAGCACTTCGGTATACATGGGAAGGGGGCCTTGGTCTTCCATCCGGGAGGCCAGGGTGGGGAGAGCCATCTGCACGGTCGTGTCGTCTACCGGGGTCACTTCCGTCCGCACGAGTTCCCGCTCGGCCTGGGCATAGTCCGCGAGGAGAGGTGCTACCTGGCGGGATTGCCAGAGCCGTGCGGTGTAGAGGGGCACCAGCAAGAGGGCGGTGAGGGTGGTGGCGACGACGGCACCACGGAGCACATAGCCCTTGGTCGCATGGAGGCCCGCGGTCCAGGTGAACTCGCGGCGTCGTTTCCAGCCCGTGGTCGCTGCGAGATAGAGGCCGTGGAGTAGAAAACCCAAGGCAAAGAGGGACACGATCTCCATATGGAAGGCGTGCCGTTCGCTGAAGCGCAGGGCCGGATAGCCCGCCAGAATCATAATGGCAATAAAGAGGGCCAGGGCCAGTCGGGGATTGATCGCGCCCAGCACGAGCAGCATGGCGGCCACGTAGTAGCGTCCGCCACCGGGAATGCCGTCCAGGAGTACCTGGCGCCATTGATAGAGTCGGGCTACGAATTGGTTGGTTACCCCCCGGGGCGCGTTGTTGGCGGAGCTGATCTGGAGTTCGTCGACGATGCGGAGTACCGACGCGTAACCGCGTACGATGAGATCGGCGGGGAAGGTGGTCGCCACCTCACGAAAATAGGCCTTTCCCGCCGCATCATAGGCGGGGGAATAGTGGCGAAAGACTTCGGTGCGGCCTTCGGTGCGGTAGGCGTAGCCCATGAGAATGGCGCGCACGTATTCGTCGAGAAAGGGGTCGCCATAATCGTAGAGGGGGGCTTCCACGCCCAGGCGCTCGTCGCAGTAATGGGTGAAGCCAATGATGGTGTCGTGGGTCGAATTGTTGACCCCCGAAAGGACGCGCACGATGGGGGTGCCCAGCACGGCGACGGCCGCCAAAAATACCGTAATAATCAGCCCCCGCCGCCACCACGTCTTCTTAACAGGTCCCGGTGAGAATAGCGCCACCAATAGGCAGAAAACCGCCGCCGCGAAGGCAATGTCCTGGCGGAAGCCCAGGCCGAGTCCCCCCACAAAACCGGCCAGAGCGGCCAAGGGTAATTGAATGCGGAGGGGCAAGGGTCCTTTCAGCAGGCAGCCCATGATCAGCATGATCAGGAAGAAAAAGGGGGCCTTGCTGTAGTCCCGGAGCTGGGGGAGTTGCTGGAGGTGCACCGGCGAAGTCATGAGGAGCAGGGCAAAGCCCATTGCCCAGCGCCTTCCCATGGCGAGCCGAAAGAGGCCATAGCCCAAGGCGTTGGTGAGACCGTAGAGGAGGCCATAGAGGGGCACAAGAGACTGCCACGCCACGCCGAAGAGGTAGAAACACAGGGCCACGCTCAGTAAGAGATAGCGGTGAAAACGTTGCCACTGGGTCCATCCCTTGAACTGCGGCTCTGGGTGGAATTCCTGCACCGCGTCGTATTCCATGGCGCTCGTGTCGGCGGGCAAGACCCGGACGTCGGCGGGGATGTTTTCGCAGGGAAAGGTCTCGGCGCGGAGATAGAGAAAATCCTCGAGTCCCGGAACGTCGTCCAAGTGGGGATTGACGAAGCCTTCGCCACAGGCCATCATGACGGAGGGGCCAAATATCTGCTGCCAGAATTCCGGAGGCCCGCCCCAGGTGCTTACGTAGACGACCCCCATAACAAAGGCCATCCCGAAGAGGGCGAGGGCACGACGGGCATCGGGCATGCACGGGCGGAGCCAGCCACGGAGGGTGGTCCAACGGGAGGTGGGGGGATTCGATTCTTCGGGCGCGTCCATGCAATTTCCTTCATACCAGCAACGCCCGGCACTATAACATAGCCACAGAGCCCACCGCCCCTGTGATTCACCCCGTGTCGTGACTATAATGGGGTCATGCGACGCAGGGCGGTCGCGTAGAAAGGGAACCGATACACCATGCGTTTTCAGATTGAATCCATCGATGATATCCACGACGCCGACCAGGAAACGGTCTTTACGATCCTTCGCAACCACAACCAACGGGCCAATCCGGCGTTCTGGGAAGCCCGGGAGCGCACAGAGAACGAGGCGGTACCTATCCAATTGCTTGCCTATGACGGCAAAGGCCCGGTGGTGGGTGGGCTATTTGGAACGACCCAATTCACGTGGCTCAAGACCGACGTCATGGCCGTGGAGGAAGCCTTGCGCGGGCAGGGCATCGGCCGTGCGCTTCTCGAAAAGGCGGAGGCCATTGCGGTGGCGCGGGGTTGCTGCCATGCCTATGTGGACACGATGGCCTATCAGGCCCCCGAATTCTACCAGGCGGCGGGCTATGTGGTCAGGGGCGAGTTGGCCGATTGGGATTCCCAGGGGAACAGCAAGATTTTTTTGGTGAAGGCGTTATAGGAGCGTGGATCCTTCCTGCAGGCATATCGGAGCAGCGCTCTGGGGGCTGCGTTCCCAGGCAGCGCTTGGGAACGAGATTGCAACTACCCCGCGCTCCTGCCTGATGCGCTGCAAAGGCCTACTTTTCTCCCTATAATTTGCACGTCCTCCCGTCTATAATGGGGCCTTCCTTCCAACGCACTACGGGAGTCCTCGCTATTTCCTCGGCACATCAACACGAAGCACACATCGATTTCCGTCCATTGTGGTACGGCAGCTTGGCCTGGGTCGCCTTTTCCCTCCTGGCCGTACTGATTCGCGGCGTGCGCTGGGAAGAAACCTACGAGCATGCCCTCCTGATCACGGGCCTCGTGCCCTACCCCGAGGGGCATCCCTGCTATCAATATTGCCGGAATGTCTTCAGCGGGCAGAGCTATCTGTCGGCGCTGGTGCTGCACTTCGTGGATTCGCCCCTCTTCGTGAATGGCTACCGCAACGTGCTCCAGCTTATCTTCTGCACGGTGCCGGTTTTCTTGTTGGGTGCCCGGTTTTCGGGGAAGACGTGGTATGGCCATATCGCGGTGGTATTGGTCCTGTTGGGCATCCACCAGGGCCTTCAGAGCTATTACCCCATCGAATCCTGGCCCCACATGTATGCCATCGGGCAAATCGGAACGGGCTACGCGCTCCTGGTCTTTGCCCTGTTGCTCTATGATTGCTGGCGGACCGTGTGGCTCCTCCTGGGGCTCATGGTGGCCATCCATATCGGACAACTCCCCGTCATCGGGGCCGTGGCTGGAGTGCAGTGGCTGGTTTATCTTTATCAGCGGGATAAGAATCGGGTCGTGCAGGCCCTGGGTTGTTTCGCGCTGGGGTTGGTGCCCTGCGTGATTTTCTACGCCATCCAGTCGCGTCTTCACGTGCCCTTGCCCACTGAAGGGGCCTACGCGGCTACCGGTGATACCCACGCCATCTGGGCGGCCTACACGGAGCGCTATGATCTCCATCGCGGTTTCGCCCGGCTCAATCCCTTCTGGAAGAGTGGGGTGGGTGTGGCCCTGGTCTTGCTGATGGCCGGCGGCAGCCTCGCCCTGGAGCAGGGACGGGCCATGGGAGAACGGGACCGAGGATGGGTCACGCTCTACGCGGGCATTCTCGCCATGGTCGTGGGACTCATCTGGCTGGTGCACCAATTGGTCGGTGGGGAGATACCCTTCCTGCTGTTGGGTTGGATGCCCTACCGCCTGACCAATCACCTGGCCATTCTGTTGGTGCCCCTGGCCCTGGGATTGCTGGCGCGTACGCCGGGCACCCACGATTGGCCCCCTTTTGCCCCCCGCATCTTTGTGTTCTTAATATTACTCTGGTTGGCGCTGGGACCGGTGTGGCAGATGATGTTGCCCGAAGGCCTGGTTACCCGCTATTTCAACAATCCCGACACGGCCCTGTGGCTCCTGTGTGGCGGTGCTTTGGCCGCCCTGGGTTATGCACGGATGGTGAACGGGCGCTCGCTCTTCCTCCCGCTGCTTTTTAGTGCGTGCGGCGCTTTTCTCCTCGCGGGACTATCGCCCTTTGCGCTCGTCGCCCTGGTTGTGGGATTGGTCGTAGCGGCCGTGCTTATTCGCTTCGAGAAGTTGGGCGAGCTGGCCGGGCCGGTTGGTGTTTACCAGGGAGTCCTCTTGCTGACCCTGGGAACCCAACTCCTCGTGGGCCAACTCGCCCATCGGGAACATCTGCCTGTCCACCCCTTGCAGCAGGAGGTGGTGGACTATCTCGCCGAACGGGGTGAGCCGGATGCCATGCTTGTACCGCCCTATTGGGACGTGGCCTGGCTCGCCAAGACCCGCCATCCGATTTTCGCGGACTACCAGGCCGCCCATCACATGACCTACCTGCGTGACCTGGCACCCGGACTCAAGAAGATGCACGCCGAAGTCTACGGCTTTCCGGTGGACGGGGATATGACGGAAAGCCCCCTCGCGGATTGGCCCAGCCGCACGAAAGCGGAGTGGCGTGCCCTCGCCGAAGGCTATGGGTTTGACTATGTATTGGCCCCGAGCGAGATACGGCTGCAGTTGGAGCCGGTGCTGCAGAGCCATCCCTACAACCTCTATCGCGTGGTGCCGTGACGAAAAGCAGTAACCCATCTGTGCCACGCGATGCCGAGCCCCGCGAGGTTTCGTGTGCGTGGAGCGTTGTGGACTGAGAGGCATGGGTGGTGACTCAGGTCGGGCGTCTCTTTGCCCACCTGGCTCGGACGCCCGAATTTAATCAATCTTGACGAGGGTACGTGTTTCCTCCTCCAAGCACACGAAACCTCGTTTTACTCGGTATCGCGTGGCACAAGAATTTACCTTTCGTGATGCCCAGACTTGACAGTCCCCCAATGATTCGATAGGGTAATTTTTGGAGGCAATTGCGATGGCGATACGCGATATCCACCGTCGAAGACATGCGGCACAGAACATTCCCGGCGAAGCACATTTTCTCACCTTTTCCTGCTTTAAACGGCGGGATTTTCTGTCCGGTGATCGCACCCGTGAATACTTCCTAGAAGCCGTGTCCCGGGCACGTATCTTTCACAAATTCGACCTGTGGGCCTACGTGATCATGTCCAATCACGTACACTTGCTGATTTACCCGAGGAGCACAACTTACGAAATGGGCGAGATTGAAGCCACCATCAAACTGGATGTTTCGCGCCGTGCCCTCGCCTATCTGCGCAAGCACCGGCCAGAGGGACTGAAGCAGTTGGCAACAGGTCAACGACACACGCCCTACCGATTCTGGATGTCGGGAAATGGGTACGACGAGAATATTACGTCTTACGATGACGCACGTGATATCGCCGACTACATACACAACAATCCGGTGCGTGCAGGGCTTTGTGCCGTTCCAGAAGAATGGGTCTGGTCCAGTGCGAAGGAATGGGCCGAAGAGGGTTCCGGGAAACTGCGGGTAGACCGGCATTCTCTCCAGTGAGTATCCATCGAGCTACGTCGTGGCCGCGCCGTAGGAAGTTTCATAATTCCTGTGCCACGCGATGCCGAGCCCCGCGAGGTTTCGTGTGCGTGGAGCGTTGGTGACTGGGAGGCATGGGTGGTGTTTCAGGTCGGGCGTCTCTTTGCCCACCTGGCTCGGACGCCCGAATTTAATCAATCTTGACGAGGGTACGTATTTCTTGCTCCATGCACACGAAACCTCGTTTTACTCGGTATCGCGTGGCACGGGGGGGCGTTTTATTTCCTGGTTGACTGCAAACTTCGTTGAGGGCATGCGCTATGATCTCTATCACTTGGTTCCCTGACGAAAAGCTGTAACCGATCTGTGCCACGCGATGCCGAGCCCCGCGAGGTTTCGTGTGCGTGGAGCAGTGTGTGCTAAGAGGCATGGGTGGTGACTCAGATCGGGCGTCTCTTTGCCCGCCTGGCTCGGACGCCCGAATTTAATCAACCTTGACGAGGGTACGTATTTCTTCCTCCATGCACACGAAACCTCGTTTTACTCGGCATCGCGTGGCACGGGGGGTAGGTGTTTTATTCCTTGGTTGGCTGCAAACTTCGTTGAGGGCCTGCCCTATGGTCGACACCAGAATCTTGGCGTGACGACGAAAAGCCGTAACCCGACCGTGCCACGCGATGGCGAGCCCCGCGAGGTTTCGTGTGCGTGGAGCAGTGTGTGCTAAGAGGCACGGGCAGTGATTCAGGTCGGGCGCCTCTTTGCCCGCCTGGCTCGGACGCCCGAATTTAATCAACCTTGACGAGGGTACATATTTCTTGCTCCATGCACACGAACCG
>JAUIMA010000166.1 GCA_030432675.1 Candidatus Hydrogenedentota bacterium
CAAAATGATCCTCTGCGAAAAACCCCTCGCCATGGATGCCGCCGAAGGCGAAGAAATGACCGCCGCCGTCGAAAAGGCCGGCGTCGCCAACATGGTGTGGTACAACTACCGCCGCGTACCCGCCATCACCCTCGCCAAACAGCTCATCGACGAAGGCCGCCTCGGACGGGTCTTCCACTACCGCGCCAAGTACCTCCAGGACTGGACCATCTCCCCCGACCTGCCCCAGGGCGGTGAAGGACTCTGGCGCCTCGACGCCTCCGTCGCCGGTAGCGGCGTGACCGGTGACCTCCTCGCCCACTCCATCGACACGGCCATCTGGCTCATCGGCGGCATGGACTCGGTCACGGCCATGACCGAGACCTTCATCAAAGAGCGCACCCACAACCTCACCGGCGAAAAGACGAAGGTCACCATCGACGACGCCTGCGCCTTCCTCGGCAAATTCGACTGCGGCGCCCTCTCCACCTTCGAATCCACCCGCTACGCCCGGGGCCGCAAAAACCAGAACACCTTCGAAGTCAACGGCGAACACGGCTCCATCTACTTCGACCTCGAAGACCCGCACCAGCTCCAGTTCTTCGACAATAAACACGAGAGCCACGTCCACGGCTGGCAGACCATCCTCGTCACCGACTTCGAACACCCCTACATGGACAAATATTGGGTACCCGGCACCACCATCGGCTACGAACACACCTTCGTAAACGCCACCGCCGACTTCCTCAAGAGCCTCGAAAGCGGACAAGACCCCGTCCGCCCCAGCTTCCGCGACGGCCTGGAAACGCAATACATCTGCGACGCCGTGCTCAAGTCGGCCAAGACCGGCGCATGGGAAAGCTGCAAGGGGTAAGAAGAAAGCATAGAGCGGGGGCTACACAGTAACATCAGAAACACGGGCGGCCCTGACGCGAAGTCGGGGCCGCTTTTTTTGTGTACGCCGTGGATAGGAGCCAACGAGAAAAGGACGGTCATCAAGCCATGAACGACAGCACGATTTGGAACGACGAGTCACGAGAGGACCTTCGGGATGAACTCCGGAGTCAGATTGCAGGTGAAGTTCGCTTGGCACGATCCGAACGAGAGGAAATCCTCGAACTCTGTCGCGAGGTCTATATCTATGACCAATGCCCGGAAGAGGAGTGGGACGTGTTTATCCAGTATGCGACGGAGCAAGTGGAGCAGATCGCCGTAACGCTCCGCGCTGAACAAGCAACGTGGCCGACTGAAACGGACTGTGATCGGCTGGATCGCGTCGAAGCGGCCCTGCGTGATCGCGGTATTATTCTGTGGCAGGTTTCACCCTGTTGTGATACCTGCACCATAGGAGAACTGGGCGGACACGTTGATGCACTTGGCCAGCAATATCCTGGCTTTCTAAACCGCGTTCGCGGATATGCATTCTTCATCGACCAAAACATGGCGGAAATGCTGGCAGAAAGCACGCAAATATCCGTCTATCTCGGATACGGTTGGATGTCCCCGGAGAACTCAGATGTTCCTTCCCGATGGGGAACGATACGACGCAAGCTCTTTCGTTGGTTTTCCCCGGACAGCTCAGATGCTCCTGACCAACAGTATGAGAAAAACGCCTTGGGCATCGGGCACGAAGTCTGCGACTGCCTTCGAGAACATGGCTTTGAGCCAAACTGGGACGGGGACTTCGCAAAGAAGATAGGCCTCTCCCTCGATTGGAGACGTCGCGCAATGTTTGGTGAAGGTTTTTAAGCCCGGTAAAGGCCTGCGAGCAAACTCACGCCCCGAAGGGGCACGCCAGCTTACAGCCCTGGGCAACGCCCAGGGTCGAGGGACGACACAAGCACCACGCCCTGAAAGGGCAATGCAGTGCGGGGCGCACGTTCCCCGTCGACCCGAGTGACATCAATCGAAGAGAAACACAGAAAGCGCTAACGCTAGCTTTCGCTCACGTAGAAGACTCAATAAGTTTTCATGACAAACATATTAAAATAACTTGCACTTCAGCACAGCATCATGTAAGCCTATATACCTTTTCCTTCTTAACACTAAGGAATAGTTCAACATGTGGAAGAGATTGTTCGGGGCCTCTGAGCCACCCCCTTTACCCGAGTCGACCAGATCGGAAGCTGAAATTCATATATCTATTGTCCCCTCCTCTGTTTATCGCTCTCCCCGGAGACAAGGCAGTGCCAAACTTCAATGGCTAGGTAAAGGCCAACAGGTTGGCGTCGGCGGATATCAGTTGGTTGACCCGTTAGTCTACATATCGCAGGGCCCGCCTTCGATTGACGAAGCATCTTGTCTGGACCTCTCGCTTGCAACAGGTGTTCCGCGTTCGGACGCCGGCCGAGAGCTCGATTACTGGCCAAAGTATTCGGAAATACAACCCGATCAGCGAGCCACCTATCTCTACTGGCTGGCCAACAAGGCCCACCAGAAAGCACCGGAAATGGGGTACGTATTCCTCTACTTCTACGGCTTAGAGCGGCGTTCCATAATCGACCGGCAGGACATTCCACTCATAAGAAAGGAGATTCTTGGTCTCCTTGGCCAGTATAAGGACAACCGCTCGTTCTTTCGATACGCGACTTCCCTGCTGGCCTATATCTCAGCCCTTGAGCCCCTCGACCGCCTCGATGCGAGTGTAGTCAATGAGTTGTTAATCCCTCATGGCAAGCCTATGCAGGAAGACATACTCGCACTCGTACTTGCCTGGCTGGCACATCATGGTGGGCCACTTCCGGCTCAATTGGCCTACGAAACAGCACGTCAAGACCAGCGCGCTAAGAATAGTGTAGTCATCAAACGTACTGCGGATGAATTTCAAACACTCTTTGCAAAGCATTACGCTTCGAGATACGGTTCCGGACTCCAACTACGCACCGCCAAACACCCACGAAAGATTACCCATTTTGCGGCAAGCCCAACCTTGGCAAGCGACTGGTCCAGCCGAGAGATCCCAGGAGTGCCCATTCCCAATGTACTTGGCATATCCAGCCAATTCAAAGGTATTGTGGAAATATGGAACGATTGTATTGAAGAACTCAAACCCCTCAGCCGTCAGCGTGCCAAGGGCATTGAGCCCCAGTCACGTGAGGAGTACGAGGCGCTACCCGTAGAGCTACGCAAAGAGGTGGAGCATCCTGACAAACCCCTTTGGGATGTTCTCTTTCACAAGTATACAGATGACCGGGGGAGGTGTGAGGTACCCATCTCTGCACTCGCACACCTTATTAACCTGACCGAGCGTCCAAAACTCACACTACGTCAGAGTAAGAATATCGTCGAGACCGCCATGATGATGGGCATCTACGTCGTTCCCAGCCCGCATACGATTCTACGCCCCTATCGGTGGTCCGAGCCCGTTGCTTTGGTCCGTGCCAAGGAGGCATCCAGCCCGGAGATCGAGCAATACTACCTGGCAGCAGCCCTCATGCTTGAAATGGGGACGGCCATGGCTGCAGCTGATGGAAGTGTCGAGAAAGTGGAGATGCTCCATGTCTCGGACGTCATAAACCGGATGTTTCGTTTCCGCGCAGACGAAGCCCGCCGACTGGGGGCCTATCGAAGTCTGCTCATTCGTCACCCACCCAAGCTGACGGGACTTAGTAAACGCCTGAAATTGATTCTCAAGCCTGACGAATTGGCGGGAATCGGTGAATTTCTCGTGGGGGTCGCCGCCTCGAACGGGGTGATTGATCCCGGAGAGCGGCGTGCACTCAAAAAAGCATATCAAGCACTCGGAGTACAAAAGTCCAAACTCGATGCCCTGCTCAATGCGCTCGAAGACACCACAGACGAACCACCTGTCGTGCAGCGCGGCTCCAAGCAAACGGCCGGCGAAGCCATCCCACCGCGCGACGAGGCTCCCGAACCCCTTGTCACACTAAATCGAGAAGTTCTCGATGGCATCATCGCAGACACGGCACAGGTTGCAGTGCTCATTGGGAAAGCAATGGGAGAATTGGAGGATTCTGATGACCGTGAGGAAACCACCCTGACACCCCCTTCTTCCGATGAAGCCGTGGCCACCGATCAAGCGTCGCCCATCACTTCGACACTCGATCTCAGCGAACTCGAGCCACGCTTCCATTCCTTGGTGCTCAAAATCATTGAAAAGGAAACCTGGAAGCGTCAAGAATTTGAGAAGATGGCTCAGGACATGGGACACATGGTTACTGGAGCCGTCGACGCGATCAACTTATGGGCCGATGAGGCTTTTGATGACTATCTCATCGAAGAGGACGGAGACGACTTCGTCATACAACTGAATATCATCGAGGAGGCGGAATGAGCACAAAAATAAAATCGCGAGAACGCACAGCAATCCTTCAATCATTAAGAGCAGGAGTTGTTCCACGGATTGGATTGCGACACATCCAGGTCGGACGCAAAGATGAAGTTGAAGCACTCATTCGTGATTTTGAACGCATTGAAGACGAGTCCGCAGCCATTCGTTTCATTATTGGTCACTTTGGCTCCGGAAAGAGCTTCTTTCTCAATCTGTGCGAAATGATAGCCATGGAGCGTCGGCTCGTCGTAGTCCGCGCAGACATCACGCCCGACCATCGGCTTCATTCCTCAACAGGTCACGCCCGAAACCTCTACTCCGAACTCATGAGAAATATGTCCATTCGCTCTAAGCCAGAGGGCGGCGCCCTTCCGAGCATTGTCGAACAATGGATTTCCGGTGTAGACTACGAGATCCGTCAGAATGGCGGGGACGCGTCCGCCGTCGCGAAAGAGATTGGCAACCGACTCGCTTCGCTGCAGGAATACGTCAGCGGGTATGATTTCGCCACGGTGCTGAGCAAGTACTACGAAGGCTATCAGAATGACGACGACAGCTTACGCAGTGCAGCAATACGATGGCTTCGGGGTGAGTATGAACTCAAGTCCGAGGCCCGCGAAGCATTGGGCGTTCGCAGTATTATTCAAGATAAGGATATCTATTCCTATCTAAAGCTGATGTCTGCATTTTGTCGTATGGCCGGATTTCGGGGACTGCTCGTTTGTCTCGATGAGATGGGCGTTTTTTCTGACCGACTGAATCATTCCCAGTCGCGCAATGCCAACTATGAAATGATCCTCCGAATCGTCAATGATTGTCTGCAGGGTGACGTCAAGGGACTTGGTTTCATTTTCGCGGGTGTTAATTCATTTCTCGAGCATCCCCGTCGCGGCATGGCGAGCTACGAGGCCCTGGCCACCCGTCTTGCCGACAATGAATTTGCGAAAAACGGCCTGAAAGATTTTTCCAGCCCCGTCATCCGACTCGAGAATCTGGCTATAGAAGACCTCTATGTCCTGCTGATGAATATCCGAAACGTTTTCGCAGGTGGAGACCCCAGCAAGTATCTCGTACCAGACGAAGCCCTGGAAGTTTTTCTCCAACACTGCTCTCAAACGCTCGGCGCTCAGTTCTTTCAAACACCCCGCGATTCGATTAAAGCCTTCGTAGGCCTCTTGGCCGTATTGGAACAAAACCCGGAAGCCGAATGGCGTACCCTCCTCAATAGCACCAGGATAGAACACGAGGGACCGAGCGAAAACGAGAGTGAATTGTCGCCCGAGCACGAGGGAAATGACACCGATCTGGCTTCCTTTAAACTATGACGACGACAGATAGTAAGGAGATATCAGTCGCCGCGTTTAGTCTACTGCACCGGCGAATTCAGAGTGAGCTATACGCTATGAAATGGACCCTCCTGCGGCCCATACAGGTGGATAGTATCAAAGCGATTCGCACGACTGAGAAACATCTCCTGGTGTCCGCGAGCACTGCCGCCGGGAAGACGGAAGCCGCCTTTCTACCCATCTTGTCGGACTACCTCGAAGAGGAGTCTTCGGGCGTTCATACGCTTTATGTGGGACCACTCAAGGCGTTGATAAACGATCAATTCCGTCGCCTGGACCAGCTCTGCGAGCGTTCTGAAATACCTGTCCATCGCTGGCACGGTGACGTAGCGCTTTCTGCGAAGAAGAAACTGCTGGATAGCCCTTCTGGCGTACTACTCATCACCCCCGAGTCCATTGAGTCACTCTTCATCAATCGGAGTGCACAACTCCAAAAGCTGTTCAAACAGCTTCAATTTGTGGTAATTGATGAACTCCACGGATTTATAGGCAACGACCGCGGCATGCACTTGCGCAGCCTGCTCGCTCGACTATCCACAATCTGCACCGTCAGAACCCGCTACGTGGGGCTTTCGGCGACTATCGGTGACCTGAACATTGCAAAACGTTGGATGTGCCCGGATACACCGGACTCGGTCGTAACCGTCACTACGGGCGGGCAGCCGAAAGAAATTCGCTATCAAATAAAGGCATTTATCAAGCCCACCTCCGAAGTCGAATTGCGCACAAACGCCTTCGAAACAGACCTCGCCAATGAGATTGTCGACAAATTCGGCGACAAGACGGCACTTATCTTCACCAATAGCCGAAGTTCTGCAGAATTGTACACGGATCAGACGAAACGTATCGCAAAGGGGCGCGGCCTTAAGAGTCAGTTTGAAATTCATCACGGGTCGCTCTCAAAAGAAACACGGGAGTATACCGAAGATGCCCTTCGGTCCGACAAGCCCACCATCGCATTCTGTACCACTACCCTCGAAATGGGTATCGACCTCGGAAACATAAAAGAGGTCGGGCAGATTGGCACCCCTTGGTCCGTTAGTTCACTGGCGCAACGCCTTGGGCGAAGCGGTCGAAAGGACGACGAGCCAAGCGTGATGCGACTCTATCTTATTGAACGAGAAGAGACTCAGGACAAACTTGTCGCTCGCCTTCGCCCTCAGGTGCTCCAGGCGATAGCCATGACTGAACTCCTGCTCAACAAATGGTGCGAACCGCCCCTTTCCGAACCGCTTCATTTGAATGCGCTTGTGCAACAAACGTTGAGCATCATACGGGAACGTGGTGGTGCCTTGGCCACACGTTTACACGACGCGTTGGCGCAACAAGGCCCGTTTCGCAATGTGGATATGCAACTGTATGGGCAGTTACTCCGGTCCATGGGAGCGGCAAAACTCATTGAGCAAACGGACGCAGATCTGCTTGTGCTGGGTGAGCGTGGAGAACGCTTGGTTGACAGCTACGAATTCTATGCGGTATTTGAGTCACCAGAGGAATTCAAAGTCGTCAACGGTGCCACATTCATAGGAAGCATCTACATGGATGTCGACGCGCAGCCAGGCAATCACATTATTCTCGCGGGCAGGCGGTGGGAGGTCATCGCGATCGAAGAAAAGGCGAAACAGGTATCTGTTCGTCCGTCACCTGCGGGCATGCCACCAACTTTCGAGCCCTCGGAACTGGGCGACGTTCATCCTAGAATTCACGAGACCATGCGCGAAATACTGGGTAGTGACCACGTCCCCATCTACCTTGACGAAAATTGTAAGCGATTCTTGGGCGAAGCACGGTTCGCAGCAGAGAAAGCAGCGATTGGTACAAACCCCATCATCGAGAAAGGGAACAATGTCCTTCTCTTCACATGGGCGGGAAGTCGTGTCACCCGCACGCTGACTCAACTTCTTCGAAACCAGTTCGACCTGACCTGCGTCGATGACGGTTTCTGCATCGAGATTGGAAAGGTTGAACGCGCTGAGCTCTTGGCGCATTTACGGACTCTACGCAATATGGAGATTACCGTCGATGAATTTTGTCCCAATCTGCCCGTAATATCGTCAGGGAAGTATCTGCCCGCCCTGAGTGACGACCTACAACGTCTCAACGCATATTTCAGATACTTTGACCTTCACGGCACCTATCAATTTCTCGATAGTCTTTTGAAACGGACGTAGATGAACTGGAATTGGCGGGCCAAGGCGCACCACCTGCGCCTGAGCTCGGCATCGGGATTCGCCGTCGTCTGCGAAGAAGAATGGCAGGGCGCCATGTTGACGAAATCCGGGACCCATTTCTTGCAACGGGCCGAAGATCGCGGTAAGCCGCTGATATACATTGACTTCCTGGAAGTCGCACCGTGGAATTGGACGATTCCCGGTATTGGGCAATATGGACGGTTCGGCCGGGTCGGGCGCCATCTGTTTTGCCGGGCCATACAACAGAGTTTCGATGAAGGATTCGGCGGGCGCGTTGGGCTGCACGCCTTGCCACAGTCGACGCGTTTTTAAGGCGAAGTTTGCGGTATGGTACCCTTAGGTGAGGATGAAGAGAAGGACGATCTCGAATACCTTGAACTCGAAGCCGAACACGCCAATCTTATTATGGGCAGGAAATCTTAGCAATGAAAACTAAAATTGACTACGCTGGCCCTTCTGAAGAATGGCTCAAGCGAACGGATGATCTCGAAGCATCGTGCCTCTCCGTCGCCGCAGCCGGTCTGGCCGCTGAACTTGGCATGATCGACGGCGAATTGATACGCAAGTCCCGCGAGACTGCGGAGGCCCTTACGGCAGCATCGGTTGCCCACCCCACCGAGTAGGCCCCTTTGGAAATTTCGGAGGGCGGCCCACGATGTCCGTGGTTTCGTTTTTTCGGTTGGGGGCGACGGCTCCGCTACGTTCTTTCGCCCTGTGAATTCGTCCGCCAGGCCTTGCAGGTTCACTGGATTCCCTCGAGACCGACGCCACTTAACTTAGGAACACAATATGGCGGAAGAAAGCACCACCCTGGCCCTCGATGAACTCTGGGACTTCGCCAATCCGAAAGCTTCGGCGGATCGTTTCCAGGCACGCCTTGATACCCCGGACACACAACGCGACCCGGTATCCGAGGCCATCACCCTGACCCAGCTCGCTCGTGCGCAGGGGCTGCAGGGCGATTTCGCGGTGGCCCATGCCACGCTGGACAAGGTGGATGCGACGGTCCGAGATGCATCGTCTCTCGTCCAGATTCGCTATCTGCTGGAACGTGGGCGCGTTTTCAATTCGGCCGGTAAGGCGACGCAAGCGATACCGCTGTTCCGAGAGGCCTGGGCCGTGGGCACAACATTTGACTTGGATTATTACGCGGTCGACGCGGCCCACATGCTGGCCATTGCCCTTCCCCCCGCTGAGCAGTCTCCTTGGGCGGAAAAGGCTATCGCCCGGGCGAAAGGCAGCCGCGACCCTCGCACGCGGCGGTGGCTGGGTCCGCTGAACAACAACCTCGGTTGGACCCACCATGACGCGGGCGATTTTGGTGCCGCGCTGGCGTTCTTTGAGGCGGCCCTTCAGGCCTATGAGACGCAAGGGAAGGTGGCGGAGATACGGGTTGCCAAATGGGCCGTGGCCCGAGCGATGCGCTCCCTCGGAAACTTCGCGGAGGCCCTTAGAAGGCAACAGATTCTTCTCGCCGAGTTGGACACCGCCGGGGAAGAAGACGGCTACGTTTACGAAGAGATTGCTGAGTGTCTTCTCGCCCTCACACGACCGCACGATGCCGCGCCCTACTTTGCGAAGGCCTGTGCGACCCTTTCAAAAGACAACTGGCTTGTGGAGCACGAAGCGAAGCGTATCGAACGTCTCCGGATACTTGCTACCCATGTTGAACAACCGTAGCGTTTTTCCTCAAGGGGTATAGGCGGCCTTCATCACTCCCTCAGGGAGTCCGCGAAGCGAATGGCCTTACACCCGGGCATTTTCATTGGCCGCCCATCAACAGCCCGGCAACCCCGCACCCGTAAAGCCACTCGTACCTCGTGTCTGTAAGGGTGGCACCCCCACGTCTCCCGGCTGAAGTCTACGGTGCCTCTCCCAATCAAGGAGCTTGGACTCTCCCGCCTACGGCGCGTCTATGACCTGTCCGACGCAAGGCATCCTTCCATCTCCAACGGGTAGTCCGTGTCAGATAGGCCCCTCGACCGTTCTCTCTACCAGCGCACCCGAAAGGCCAAGACTGCCTCGACGACTACGTACTCGTTTCATACGGTCCGGTTTATTAATGGCCGTCCAACCCGCCCGCCAAAAGAAATAGTCCATTGACGGACTCCGCGCCCTGTGCGACAATCTCAACATGAACGCGAAATCTCTACGACTCGGCCTGACCGCCGTCCTACTCCCGGCGATGTCGGCATGGACCCAATATTCGTCCCCCGAAGCCATTCACGCAGCCATCGGCCCGGTGGAATCCCTGTCGCCGGAATTGCGACGTGCCTTCACGCCCAACGAAGATTTCAAGCCCCTGCCCAAACCGGGAGAAAACGATTGGCTCGCGATTCAGCCGGAGCCGGGCCAGACTTACCGCCAATTTGTTCGGGCAAAGCCCAACAAAGCCGCCCCTCCCCGGGAGGTCATCTACCTTCAGCCCTTGGACAGCTTCACGGAGCGGGACCCCAAGTCGCTCTTAACCCTGCGCGCCTTCACCCGACATTTTTTCCGGCTACCGGTGACCATGCAACGCCCTGTCGATGTCTCCCGGGTCGGCATTGCCGAGCGCAAGAATCCCTTTACCGAACAGCGCCAATTACTTACGCCGGACATTCTCGATTATCTTCGTCGCGACATTCCGCCCGACGGCTATTGTCGACTCGCTATTACCAACATTGACCTCTATCCCGAACCGGCGTGGAATTTTGTCTTCGGTCAGGCCTCGTTGTCCGAGGGCACGGGCGTCTTCAGTTTCGCCCGCTACGACCCGTCATTCTATGGGGAACGACCCGACGCCGCCTTGGCCCGACTGCGGAGCTTCAAGGTGCTGGCCCATGAGACGGGCCACATGTTTGGCATAGAGCACTGCGTCTACCTTCTTTGCCTAATGAACGGCAGCAACACCATGGAAGAGACCGATGCGAGCCCGATTCACCTGTGCCCCGTGTGCCTCCGCAAATTGCAGCACAGCATCGGCTTCGATATCGCCCAGCGCTATCGCGCACTCGCGACGTTCTACCGCCAGGCAGGCCTGGTGGAGGAAAGCGCCTGGGTCACGGAGCGCGCCGCCTACGTGAGCGGCCCTTGATTTCCAACCAATTTCTCCGAGACCTTGCGTCCCCCTCTTTGCGATAGTGGGAGGATTCGAAGCACATGCACCGTCACTCCCACGGAGCCGCTTACAGGGGGGAGTGTCCGAGCTTCTTTATTCTCCTGGCTTCCTTCAGCCCCTGGAGGGGACGGCGCACGCCCCGTCCACGGCACCAGACCACAGGCCACCATTCAGCGCCAGCGGAGCCACTTCCAGGCGGGCTTCGTCGACCCATTAAGTATACCCGGAATTCTTGAGGCGTGGGGTTGCCTCCGTCACGCGCGAGGTCAATCAACCC
>JAUIMA010000167.1 GCA_030432675.1 Candidatus Hydrogenedentota bacterium
CCAGCGTGCCCGCTGTCTCAATGCCCTCGCCGTCGAGACCGACCCACCGCTTCAGTGGAACTATCTCAATGAAGCGGTAGAGGCCCCGCTCCCCGTGGACGATTCAGACAATGGCTGGGAGGGACCTGTGCTGGAGGGGCGCCCTCAGACCCGCCAACACCCGGCCATCGAAATCGGCGATAACGATGCTATCGGCCATGAGAAGGAAGTCTACTATTTACTGAAGGAACAGGGCATCGAAAACGTCGTCCTCATGGGGGTCCACACCAACATGTGCATCCTCGGCCGGCCCTTTGGCATCCGCCAGCTGACCTATCTCGGCATGAACGTGGTCCTCATGCGCGACATGACCGACAGCCTCTACAACCCCGAAATGGAGCCCAAGGTCAGCCACTATCGCGGCACGGAAATGATTATCGAGCACATCGAAAAGTATTGGTGCCCGACCATCTTGAGCACCGACTTCACCGGCAAGCCTGCCTTTCGCTTCCCCGGCGACCCGAGGCCCCATGTCGTCTTTATGGTGAGCGATGACCACTACCATGGGGACAAGACCATGCCCGAATTCGCCCAGCGCCTTCGGGAGGAAGCCGGCATCCATACCACCGTGCTCCACGGAGAAGGGGGGCACAGCATCCCCGGTACGGAGAATATCGCCACCGCCGACGCCGTCGTGGTCTACGTCCGCCGCCTGGGCCTTGCCCCCGAGCAGCTCGCCGCCCTCCAGGCCCACGTGAAGGCCGGAAAACCCGTTGTCGGAATACGCACCGCGAGCCACGGCTTCAAGATTAAGTTCGCTGAAGACGGTACCTATGAGGTGCCCGAAGGCCAGGCCGAGTGGACCACCTTCGATGGGGAGGTCCTCGGCGGAAGCTATCACGGCCACGAGGCCAACGACCTCGAATCCGACGTGAAAAACGTCCACAGCGATCACCCCATCATGAAAGGCGTCACCCCCGCCGAATGGCACAGCAAGGGCTCCCTCTACAATGTACTGCCCTTGGCCGAGGATGCCGTCGTCTTGCAAAACGGTTCCGTCCCCGAGGTGGTGGAGCCCGTGACGTGGGTCCGAGAGGCAGCCGATGGGCGCGGCAAAGTTTTCTACACCAGCCTCGGCCACCCGGACGACTTCAAGGAGCCCCAGTTTCACACGATGCTGGTAAATGCGGTGAAGTGGGTCTTGGAAGAGTAGTGGGACATCAAGGTGCCGCACCCAACCACATCTTAGGGAAGTGATGTGCGTCGTAGGGACCGCCTCACCCAAAAGCGTGGATAGCAGGCGAAGAGGACTCAGCTTCCCTCTTCTCCTGAGTGAGGCACCTGACTTTCTCGGGTGTGGCTGTCCTGTCGTTGGCGAAGGCTCCAATGAACCATTTTCGGTGTCTTTCGGGTTTCGACACATTCTCCATCCCTGTTTTCCACCCAATCCTACTCGGGCAGATATACCGGCAACGCCCATTTGGTGATCAGGATGGTCTCCCCGGCCGCGCAATCTTTTTGATAGAGGGTGCAGTAACTCTCGGGACCGCCGAAGAGATGCATTTCGGGGACGGCAACCTTTTCGAAGCCCTGATCCAGGAGAACTTGAGACTGGGTGTCCAGGTTGCGGCTCGGTGCCGGGGTGAGAAAGTAGATGGTCCCCGCACGTTCACACGTCACCGTCTTGTTGTCGTTCATCGCGACCGGGAGGAGGTACGCGCCCTTCAAGGCAGCGGGGACTTCTTCTGCCGTATAGGTGCGGTCCGAAAAGAGCTTGGCACCCTTCACAAGGGGGCGGGCTTCCACACCCGCGCTCGCTACGGTGCCCGGGGTATTCCTACGCAGGGCGACTCCGTCTTTATTGTCACGGATCGGGTGGGCCTGGGTGTATAGGCCTGAATTCAGCGCGCCGTCCGATGCTTGTTATAACCAATATGAATGCTCTACTATGGCGACGTAACGCGCCGCGATAGGCGTAAACTAAAAGGGAGGGTATTATTATGCTGGACGCGAAAACGTGCCGTAAGGCAAACACGACGCGCTACTTCCTGGTCGTGGCACTTGTTGGAGGGCTGGCTCTTCAAGCGTTGAGCGCGGTCTCGGACCCTATCGACATCGGCAGCCGCCGCGAACTCTTTATCGACAACGCCCTCATCGCGTCCCTTTCCGGAGACGCGCGCCAGCAGCTTCATCATCCCGTGGCACGAGAAGTAGCCGTGGAGCATGATGCGGACTGGGAGGGCACGGGCTGTGGCTATCACAATGTCTTTCAGGATGGCGACAAATACCGGATGTATTACAATGGCCGCCATCTCGAAGTGCTCGAAGGCGGGAAGCTCAGTGTGGGGCGCCACCCCTATTATCTGTGTTACGCCGAAAGCGATGATGGCATCCATTGGACCAAGCCCAATCTCGGGTTGGTGGAGCACAACGGATCCACCGAGAACAATATCGTCATGAAGGTGGGACTCGTGGGCGGGGTGGAAGCCGATGCGGCCCACGCGGCAGTATTCCTCGATGAGAATCCGGATGCGCCAGCCGATGCGCGCTATAAGGCCTTTATCCGCTCGCCCAAACCCCTCGGCATGTGGCCTTTCAAATCGCCCGACGGACTCCATTGGACCCCCATGAGCGAAGCGCCCGTCTTGCAGGGCATCGGCGCCTTTGATTCGCAGAATCTGACCTTCTGGGATCCCACTATCAAGCAATACCGGGCCTACTGGCGCGTATTCTCCGAAGGAACCACCACCACGGACGTGTGGAAGCCCGCGGGCTATCGGGCCATTCGCACGGCGACCTCCGATGACATGGTGAACTGGGGACCCCACACCGACCTGAGCTATGAAGATTCGCCGGACGACGAGCTCTACACCAACCAGATAAAGCACTATCACCGCGCGCCCCATATCTTACTGGGTTTCCCCGCGCGTTACATCGAGCGAGGATGGTCCCAGTCCATGCGGGATCTGCCCAACCTCCCGGGCCGGGAAATGCGCGCCTCCTCCCAAGAGCGCTATGGCACGGGCTTAAGTGAGGGACTCGTCATGAGTAGTCGTGACGGCGTCCACTTCAAACGGTGGAACGAAGCCTTTATGCCCCCCGGTCCGGAGCGTACTGATGCCTGGCAGTATGGCCAGCAGTTTATCGCGTGGCACGCCGTGGAGACGAAATCCCACATGCCCGGTGCGGCCAACGAGCTTTCCTTCTATGCGGCCGAAGGCTTCTGGCATGGCGCCGGGAGTACCTTGCGCCGCTATACCCTGCGGCTGGACGGCTTCGTGTCGGTGAGTGCCCCCATGGAAGGGGGGGAGTTGATTACCAAGCCTATCCTGTTCGAGGGCGCCCAACTGGCCCTCAATTTCGCCACTTCGGCGGCAGGTTCCCTCAAGGTGGCGTTGGAACATGCCGACGGCAGTCCCATCGCAGGCTACGCACTGGATGATTGCGACGAACTCTTTGGCGACACGGTCGACCGGGTGGTGACCTGGGGCGGTAACACCGACGTGGGCGGGTTGGCAGGACAGCCCGTGCGGCTGCGGGTACAGCTGCGCGATGCAGACCTCTACGCCTTTAAATTCTCCAACGAAGGGCAAAAATGACGTATTAAGGTTAATCCATACCATACTCCATGCTAAAATGCCCGGAAATTGTCATTAGATTCTCGGCGGCTGTACGCGTTGGAGGGCATAGCTATGTGGAAGTGGGTTGGCGTCGTGTGTGGTGCCCTGATCTGGGGACTCTTTCCCGTTTGCGCGGCCGTCGGTGGAATGCCCGAAGGTGACGTGGTGAATGTCACACCCCAATTCCAGGTGTTGACGCCGGGGCAGACTCCTGACGACATCGATGCGGTGGCCAATGGGGTCAACGCGGCCAGTTTTCAGGAAATGCGCACGGAAGATATCCATCTGGGGTACACCAAGGAGCCCCACTGGTTTCGCTTCGAGGTAGGCCCAGCGCAACAGGATCTTTCTCTGGAGCTGAGCAATCCACAACTGCTTTCAGTAACCCTGTTCCGTCCCCTGGAAGATGGTACTTATCACTCCCAATCCGTGGGGGTCACGGAGCCGTTCTGGACGCGACCCATTGTGTCGCTCAATCCCACCTTCCCGCTGGAACTACACGCGGCCGGTCCGACCACCTTCTATCTCCGCGTGCAGCACTATGGGGCCCTGCGCTTTCGGGCCAATGTGGGGCCGGCCGATACCCTCCGCGAGCGGGCCATCCGGTGGATAGCGCTGAATATCGTCCTCGCCGGTGCGCTACTTGGGCTCGCCATCTACCACCTGTGCATTTTCGCCGGCCTGCGACAAGAGGTGTATCTCTGGCTCTTTCTCCTGCTGATGGCGCTCACCTTGAATCAAATGACCTTCAGCGGCACGGCCAACATGCTGATATGGACCGAGCCAAGCACCTGGGCCAACCACGCCCTTACCTTCACCGGTGTCTTGTGCCTCGGAATCGGCATGTGCTTCTCCATGTGCTTTCTGCGTGCGTGGAAATATGCCCCCGGCCTTGCCCGCGTCGCTTCGGCGGTTATCACGGGGGGAACGCTGTTTGGTCTCCTTTCCCTTGCAGGCTATCCGGCCGTACTCTACGGGGTCCTCGCCTTCGTCATGATTGCGCCTTGTCTGGTGGTCGCCATTGCCCTGCAATCTTCTCGGCGGGGCGGCGTGCCCATCGGGCTTTTCCTCATATCCTGGGGCATGGTCATGCTGGGAGAGATTATGTTTGCCAGCGTCTATCTGGAGCTCGTGCCCGACAACGTGTTTACCATGAACTTCATGCATGTTGCGGCCCTGGCCGCGTCTGTGTTGTGGTCGTTTACCCTGACCAAACAGATCCGCCTCCGATCGGCCCGGCAACGGGCCCTCCTGGAGCAACAGGTGATGGCACGAACGGCCGAGCTGGAAAAAGCATTAAACGAGGTGAAGACCCTGGAGGGCCTGCTGCCGGTTTGTAGCAGTTGCAAGAACATTCGCGACGAATCTGGTGCCTGGCACGCCGTGGAGACCTACGTTTCCCAGCGCACCGACGCCGACTTCAGTCACAGTATCTGTCCCGATTGCGTGACACGATTGTATCCTAATTTCCAGCCACGGAAAGCACCATCATGACCGGGCGCGTCACCATCTTCTGCTTCGGGCTCCTCGTGGCCGCCGCCGAGGCCCTCGTGTTGGACGGAGGTTTATATCATCTGCGGGCAGGCGACACGGCGGAGTGGAGCACTTTTTCGGCGGCACCCCATGGGCCTTCCTACGAACTCACCTTTGAATCGAAACCCAATGCGGTGCCCTGGACCCTGCAATGGCGGCAGCAGGATGTGAAGACCCGCTGGGACGTCTGGTTGAACGGGGAAGTGATGGGGACGCTGCTGGAAGATGAGCAGGACCAGATCCACTGCCTGGAGATACCCGCCGGTGCCCTGCAGGCGGGGGAGAATCGCCTGGCGGTGGTGCAGCACGTCGGGAAACGCCTTTTGGTGGATGATATCCGAGTGGGAGAATTCAGACTCCTTCGAGCTCCCCGGGCACAGGTATTGTCTACATCGGCGTTGGCCTTCACCCTTCGGGGTGAGGATGGCGGCGCGTTGCTTCCTGGCCGCATTGCCCTCGTGAATGAGGAGGGGGTCCTGATGCCCCTGGGAAGTGCCTCCAATGCCACCATGGCGATTCGAAATGGGGTGGTGTATACGGCGACGGGCCAGGGCCGTGTCATGCTGCCCGCGGGAGACTACCGAGTCTACGGCGGGCGAGGGTTTGAATACAGTCTTGACCAACAACACGTATCCCTCGCGCCGGGCGCTATGGCCACGGTGGACCTGACGGTCCGTCGGGAGGTGCGCACCGAAGGCTATGTGGCCTGTGACCCCCATATGCACACCGTGACCCATTCGGGACACGGCGATGCCACCATGGAAGAGCGCATGATCACCCTGGCGGGCGAAGGGATAGAGCTGCCCATTGCGACGGACCACAACGTCCATATCGACTATGAAGCGGCTGCCCGTGCCGTAGGCGTCCGGTCTCATTTCACCCCGGTAATGGGAAACGAAGTGACGACCTCCGTGGGCCATTTTAATATCTTTCCCGTAGCGGACGGCGCGCCGGTGCCTGACGCAAGCGGGAAGCACTGGGATGACGTGTTCCGTGCCATCGGGGAAACACCCGGCGTGCGGGCTATCATCCTGAACCACGCGCGGGACATACATGGTGGATTTCGGCCCTTTGGCCCGGCCGTTTATGACGCGACCACGGGTGCGCATCGTAATGGGTGGCGTCTGCAAGCCAACGCCATGGAAATCCTCAATTCCGGGGCGACCCAGACCGACGTATTGCAACTCACCCGCGATTGGATGATCCAACTCAATCGGGGCCACGTCATGACGCCCGTGGGCAGTAGTGATTCTCACGACGTGAGCCGATACATCGTGGGGCAGGGGCGAACCTACATCCGGGTGAACGACCGTGACCCGGGCGCAATCGACGTGGACGCTGCCATGGAAGCCTTTGTGGCCGGGCGGGTCATGGTGGGCTATGGCCTGCTGGCGGAGTTGAGGGTGAACGAACGCCATCGCTCGGGCGACCTGGTCACCCTGGACGGGTTGGCAGACAGGGTGACGGTGGACATTCGCGTTCTGGGCCCCCATTGGGTGGAGGCAAATCGCGTCCAGCTCTTCCAAAACGGGGAGTTGCTACGGGAAGAATCAATCGCGCGCGGTGCGGATAATACGCCGGGTGTCATCTGGACGGGCCAGTGGACGATTGAGCGCCCGGAGAAGGATGTCCACCTTGTGGCCATCGCCACGGGGCCGGGAGTCGAGGGGCCGTGGTGGAGAATGGCGAAACCTTATCAACCCACCTCACCCGACTTTGTGCCGCAGGCCTTCGGATGCAGCGGGGCCGTGTGGATTGATGGCGATGGGGATGGGAAGTAGTCCAGCCTGCAGTCGTGATGAAACGGAGCGCGCTCGGAGGGATTTTTGCTCGTATAACGACACACTGGCAGGGATGAAGGGAGTGCGTGCTTCAAACAAAGAAAGTAGGCAGCGCATGTTGGCCGGCGGTTATGGGCGAACGAGTAACTGAGACTTGAAGAATCGAACGATAGCCTTTGGGGCATACTCGGGTACTTCGTGTCCACGGGGGTGCAGGTTCAGCACGAATGGCGCGCCTCCATCTTCGGGCTCAAAGAGCGTGTACCCTGGGCCCCATGTCACACCCGGCTCGCGGCTTCGGTTTAGCGCTTTTATGCGTCGGATCGATTTGTTCGCCCACGCCAACTTGAAGGCCTTGTCTTTCTCCCCAAAGTGATAAATGACCGGCTTGGGCTTAGTTACGTCCACAAGATTTCCATTGTCAACCGCCCCAACAGG
The DNA here is from genome assembly GCA_030432675.1 of Candidatus Hydrogenedentota bacterium. GTDB lineage: Bacteria > Hydrogenedentota > Hydrogenedentia > Hydrogenedentales > JAEUWI01 > JAEUWI01. The sequence goes on from JAUIMA010000167.1 coordinate 7,352, forward strand.
TGCGTAGGCGGCAAAGGTGTCGGGTCGTGCGCCCACCAATACCCATGTGAACAATCCGCCGTTGGAAAACCCTGTCGCGTAGATTCGCCGTCGGTCGACTTGGTATTCGTCGGTCAGCCTTTCCAGAAGGGTGTCGACCATTTGAAGGTCGCGACCACCATCCTGCCCCACCTTCCTCTGCCATCCGGGACGTTCCTGGCCCGGCGCGATTCGTCCATCTATCCGCTCAGACGGTATGACCAGTCCTTGAATGTAAGCCACCATGGCATCGGGCCACACCGTTTCTAATTGAAATGCGCGCGCAGCGCTACGGTGAGTTCCGCCATACCCATGAAACACAAGGACTAGGGGCCTTCCGTTCGCCGAAGGCCTTCCCTCATGAAGCAGCACGTGTCTGGTGGTGTTGCCGACCAGGTAAGTTTTTTCTATCAAATCAGCCATGGCCGCGTGCGTAGAAAGAGCAATGATAAGGATAGTGAATAGGACGGTTCTCTTTTTCACGGATAGCCTCCTCTTGTTTCTTGCAGCGGATGACTTTACTCGATCGTCCCGCCAGGTCCGTCGAATTTGTGGGTGTCCTGTTATTGGTAGCGTGCCTTGAGCGAACCAATCTTCTCAATCACCGCAGGCGTCATGGGAAAGCTATCGCCATAATCCATGAAGGTAGCACCACCACCGAGCAACGATACATAGCCACCGGGCTTCGGATGGCGGAACACCAGGCCGTCGTCCGTATAGTTCGGTATCTCAATGAATAGGGGTATCGATGGGGCAACCGCCGCGCCATCCGGACGGTGGTCCGCGTTCAGCCGGATAAACTGGTCGCCACCGAAGGAACCTCGTCCTTTCGGAGCGGGCAGGTCGTTCTCGAAGTCCAGGCCCTCCTCAATGAATTCGGGGTAGGCGTCCAGGAAGGCCAATAGTTCATCTTCATTCTGTAAGGCATACCCGAAGTAGACGTAGGTCGAGTGGGCAAATTTCTCTTCCAGAGGAAGGTTCTTGAGTGCCTGGTCGTAAGCCCCGCAGAAGTAGGCGTGGCCATTTTCGCCCACGTAACTGGGGTAGACAGCGGAGAAATCCAGGAACAGGTGTCCGGGTGCGGCGCTCATGGGTGGATACTTCTTCTCGGGGTGTTCGTAGCTGTAACTGGAAAAGACGATGTGCCAAGCATGGCTCAAGTTTACACCGCAGGAGATCTGTTGTCCCAAGGTGTATACCTTCCAACCGACGACGGCGATACTGACCCAAAGCAACAGACGAGTTCGCGTGGCTTCTGGCTTTCCGGAATTCTGCTCGCTGGTGTCTTGTGCCGCGTTCTCATGCCGCTCGACGTATGCCATGGTATTATGCTCCGTCTGCCGGGATTTCGTTTCTCTCTTTATCCATAGTTGTGGTGAATGAATAGCGGGTGGCAGGTGAATTTTCGTCTTCGTACATCAAACGTAGCTCGCATATTCTAGCAATGATTGCTGGCGTCATAGGGTAGGCTTCTCCGTATTTGATGGATTTCATGCTGCCTCCTGATTCCAATGTATTCCCCTTGTTCCCCGAATGAGGAAGCGCTGTCTCCTTCTCCTGATGGGAGATTTCAATGAGTACGATAAGATTGCGCGCCGTCTCCCGCTCGCCTGGGGAAACGCCACCCTTGCGGAGCCGACGAAACACATTGCTACCCAAGGAACCTCTACCCGGCGGGGCGGCCAAATCATCGTTGAAGTCGGCCCCCTCCGTGATGAACGTGGGGTAGCGCTCAAGGAATGCGAGTAGCTCATCTTCCTTATGAAACACATATCCGAAATAGGCATAGGTGGGCTGGCGAAGTTGTGCTTGAACCGATAGATTGCCGTGGGTCGTGTGGGCTGTCGGACAAAAAAGCTGTACCCCATTCTCTTCTGAAATAAAGGGCTTTACGGCATCGTAATCCGGCGCGAATACACCGGGCACCCCGCTCAGCGGTGGATATCTTCCTTCCGCGTCCTTCTCAAAGTAGTCTTCGAACAGCATGTGCCACGTATAGCGGAGGGTTTGCTGGCAACCGAGCTGCTGTCCCCCAGGACGCAGTACCAGCAGGAAGAAAGCGCTCAGCAACGTGAAGACCACAAGTAGCACCAAGGTACCTTTGGCGAAAGTGGGGAGTTGATGAATTTTGGTCAACAAATCACTTCTCCCGTGTAGACCTCCGGTCCCGTGGGGATGGTAAGAAGGTGGTGCGCTCGTGGTGTTGCTGTAGTCTACCCAAATCCAAGGGGTTTGGTGAAGCTTCTTTCAATTCCACGAAGCGCGTAGAGCGGATGGATGGCGGCGTGGACTGGATTTCACGGGGTGGGACCTGCGGGACGTGTCAGACAAACGAAATAAAAGGCATCCATCCCCACAAAAGCCCTTGACAGTGGATTACAAACGTGATACCTTTTAGATCACAAACGTAATCCAAAGGAGCAGCACCATGGGTACCACTAAGATATCAGCGGCGGAATGGGAAGTGATGCGGATCCTGTGGAGCATGGGGCGGCCCATGACTTCCCGGGAAATAATCGAGGCCCTGGCGGGAAACTCGGAGTGGCAGCCGAAGACCATCCGCACCCTCATCAATCGCCTGACCGACAAGGGCGTGTTGGCCCGGGAGGAAACAGGGAAGGTGCTCCATTTCCGTCCGACGGTGGCGGAGGCGGATTGTATCCGCGAGGAAAGCCGGACGTTTTTGAACCGCTTCTTCGATGGGGGACTTACGCCCATGCTAGCTCACTTCCTGGATAATGAGGAAGTCTCCCCGGAAGAGTTAGATGCTTTGCGCCAATTGCTGGATGAAAAAGCAGGGGGGGCGGGGCGATGAACGACTTTGTGGCAGTGCTGAGCGGGGCGCAGTCCTGGCTGTGGCAGAGTTCTGTGCAAGGGGCCATTCTAGTGGCGGTGATACTGGCAGTGCAATGGCTGTTTCGGAACCAGCTCACCCCCCAGTGGCGTTATGCCCTCTGGGGGGTGTTGCTTATCCGGCTGGTGCTGGTGTGGTCGCCCTCGGCACCCTTTAGTGTCTATAACCTCGCACCCCGCCCGGCGGCAGAAACACCCGTGGTGGCGGTCGCGTCGGAGGAGATTCCTGAACCGGTGGTCGCGGAGTGGCCTGTTGCGAAGGGGGCGGATGCGGTAGGCGAGACGCCTGTTCCGGCAGTGCTCAACGACAGCAGCGCCGGCAGAGACCGTGGGAGCCTTGCGGCCATCACAAAAAGTGACATTGTCAGCAACACGGCTGTTCACGATGGCCGACCGGTGCCTGGCCTTGCCATAGCGACGGAGCGTCCCACCGCTCTTCGGCGGACCGGGACCGTGCTGGGTGCTCTCTGGCTCCTCGGCTTCGCGTCCCTGCTGTCCCTCATGTCTCTGCAGTCCCTGAAATTTTCCCGCAAGGTGAAGCGGGGCCGACCCATAACGGCCTCTGAAACCCTCGATCTTCTGGAGGACTGTCGCCGCCAGCTGGACCTGGGCACCTACGTGACACTGGTCGAAACAGACTGCGTTACGAGTCCTGCGCTCCTGGGATGTATCCGCCCGAAGCTCGTGGTGCCACCGGAATTCTTGAGCGACCTTTCCCAGGACGACACCCGCTTCATATTCCTCCATGAACTTGCCCATGTGAAGCGGGGCGACATCTGGATGAGCTGGCTCTTCAATCTGCTGCTGGCTATGC
>JAUIMA010000168.1 GCA_030432675.1 Candidatus Hydrogenedentota bacterium
TTATTCTACGTCTCACACAACGCAGGCGTCAACGGAATGGTAAAAGGATGAAAAATCAGCCCTACGTGCGGAAACGTGCGTTTTCAAACACCTCAACGCCGGATCGGACCGGGGCGCTTGTAATTGGGACTCGGTGAATATATTCCGCACGTTCTCCGGAGAATCCCAGACCGTTGGGGCTGTGGGGTCATACTAGAGGGTTTGCGTACCGATAGCAACCAACGCCCGAAGTCTTGTCAACTCCTACATTCAGGAATCGCCCGAATCGAGCGCACCTGGTTGGCCGCTTTCTGCAGAATGCTCCCACGATTCATCGTGTCGGAGTTCAACGACGAGATGCAACCGACTCGAATTTCTGGTAGACTGCGTCGCTATGGCTATGACTAACGATAAACCCGTGATTGTTCAATCGGACCGTTCCATCTTGCTCGAAACGGATGGACCAGCTTTTTCGGATGCCCGTGATGCCCTGGCTTCCTTCGCCGAACTGGTGAAATCGCCGGAGCACATTCATACGTACCAGCTCACCCCCCTTTCCTTATGGAATGCCGCGGCGTCGGGTATGTCGGCCGAGGAAATACTAACGGACCTCACAACCTACAGCAAGTATGAGATTCCCCAGAATATCACGGCGGAAGTGGAGGAGCAGATTGGCCGTTATGGCCGCCTGAAACTCTACAAGCAGCCCGATACGGACCAACTCGTCATTGAGTCCGATGACACCATGCTCATCATGGAAATTCTCAATCAGAAGTCGGTCCAGCCTTATGTGACCGGCTCCCCTGATATGAAGCGCATCTTCGTGAAGCCCGGCGACCGGGGCAATGTGAAATGCGCCCTGATTAAGCTGGGCTTCCCCGTGGAAGATCTCGCGGGCTACACGGAAGGCACGCCCCTGAAGGTCGAGCTCCGTGACCAATGCATTTCGGGGCGCAAGTTCGGGCTCCGCAAATACCAGCAGGAGTCGGTGGATGCCTTTCATGCGGGTGGCACCAATCGGGGCGGCAGCGGCGTGGTGGTCTTGCCCTGTGGCGCGGGGAAGACGGTGGTGGCCATTGGTGCGCTGGCGACGGTGAAGACCCACACCCTGATCCTGACCACCAACACGGTGGCCCTCCGTCAGTGGAAAAACGAAATCCTCGATAAGACCCACCTGACCGAAGACGAGTTGGGGGAATATAGCGGCGAGAATAAGATCATCAAGCCCGTGACCCTGGCGACCTATCAGGTGTTGACCTATCGCAAGACGAAGGATGGCCCCTTCATGCACTTTGGCCTCTTTGAAGAGGGTCAGTGGGGCCTGATTATCTACGATGAAGTGCACCTGCTGCCCGCGCCCGTCTTTCGCGCCACCGCGTCCCTGCAGGCTCGTCGTCGCCTGGGGTTGACGGCCACCCTCGTTCGGGAAGATGGCCGGGAAGACGATGTATTCAGCCTTATCGGCCCCAAAAAGTACGACGTGCCATGGAAGGTCCTGGAAAAGCAGGGCTGGATTGCCACAGCCATCTGCTCCGAAATCCGCATCCGCCTGCCCGAGGGCGAGCGCTACAACTACGCCATTGCCAACAAGCGGACCAAGTTCCGTATTGCGTCGTGTAACCCCGCGAAGATCGACATGTGCAAGCATCTGGTGGACCTGCACAAAGAGGACAACGTGCTTATCATCGGTCAGTACCTCGACCAGCTCAAAGACTTGTCCAAGAAATTTGAGGCTCCCATTATCACCGGCCGTACGCCCAACGGCGAACGGGAGAAGCTCTACAAGGCCTTTCGCACGGGCGAGATAAAATTGCTCATCGTGTCCAAGGTGGCGAACTTCGCCATCGACCTGCCCGACGCCAACATTGCCATTCAGGTATCTGGCACCTTCGGCAGTCGCCAGGAAGAAGCCCAACGACTGGGCCGAATTCTGCGTCCCAAGAGCGACGAGAACGTGATAGCCCGATTTTATTCGCTCGTCTCCCGAGACACGAGCGACCAGGACTTCTCCGTGAAGCGCCAGTTGTTCCTGACGGAGCAGGGCTACCGCTACGAGATCAAGACCGACGAGCAGGTCTATGCCGGGGAGGTGGAGTAGGGGGCGGTGAGGACTTGGTGGGCCACCGTGCTACCCGGCACCCGTAAAGCCGGTCGTTCCTCCCGTCTGTAAGGGTGGCACCCTTTTAGTTTATTGATAGGGTCAGATTGTTCGGGGGCAAGCGTAGGTGCCCTGCCACAGAAGGGTGTCTACGGCGAAGCCACGGTCTCCCGGACCTTGCCGAGGCGTTCCTTCAGCGTATCCCCAAGGCGCTGTCCTGCTGCCACCTCTTCCGCCGTCATCAACGTGGTGATTTTCTCACGGGCGGAGCGGGCTTCGTCCAGCTGCAGGGCGGCCAGGCTATACCAGGCGTAGGCCCGCTCATTTTGCTGAACGATGCCCCGGCCATATTCGAGGCATCTCCCGAAGGCAATCTGGGCACCCGCATGCCCTTGATCGGCGGCGCGGCTGAACATATCCGCTGCTTTGCGGTCATCCCGCGCCACCTTGTCGCCAAGCAGCAGCATTTTGCCCAGTTCATACTGCGCTTCAACGTGTCCGCTTTCCGCCGCGCGCTCCAGACAACGGGTGGCTTCATCCGGATCGGCACCGGTATCCGGTTTATCCGCAAGCAACCGCGCCAGTTGAAACAGGGCGCCCGGATCCGCTTTCTCCGCCGCACGGCGAAACCAGTTCACGGCGGCGGCTTCGTCCTGGTCAGCACCCGTCCCCTCAAGGCACATCAAACCGAGCGCGCACGCGGCGGTGGGCTCTCCCTGGTCGGCGGCCTTTTGGTACCAGCGCAGACCGGCAGCAAGATCTTTTTCAGCGCCGCAACCCTCCACATACATGCGGCCGAGATGGGACTGGGCCTTAGCGTGTCCCTGCTCCGCTGCCCGCGTCAGCCAGCGCACCGCCTCGGCGGAATCGTGATGGAATTCATCGCCCTGGGTGTAGTGGAGGCCCAAGCGATATTGGGCGTCAGCGATATTTTCCAAATCGGCTTCACGATGGAGCCGCCTCAAGTCAATCGCCGCGTCTGGTTTTTCTGGTGCATCACCCGCTACGGAGTCCACCACCTCGTCTGGAGTGGCGCCCGTAAGATTGGTCGGAGTTTTCCTGAGGGTCTCGTCGAGACGTTGCTGAAGGCGGTCCCGCGCGGCCACGGTTTCCTCAAGGCGGCGTTGCACCAAGTTCAATTCCGTCTCGAAGTGTTCTAATTCGCCACGGGCCGCCGTCGTGTGTTCTCGCAGTACGTCGCACGTCCCCTCGAGCTCATGGAGACGTTCCCGGGCCACCGCCAATTCCGCTTGGACGCCCCCGTGATCCGCCCGTGCAGAGGCAAGGTCCTCCTGAAGCTGGTCCCGCTCGGCTTCGAGACGGGCACCATCGGTTTGATGGGCTTCTTTGATGGACGCAAGCGCTTCCGAAAGTTCATCGGCACGTGTACGTGCTTCAAGCTCCGCCTCCCGATGTCGGTCCAGCGCGGTGCGAAGCTCCTGAAGTTCGGCGGCGTGCTGTGCCGCCCCTTCCTCCAGGGCAGCGACCCGTTGTTGCTCCTCCGCAAGCGTTTCTTCCAACTCAGTCACCCGCTGCCGTGCCTCCGAAATTGCTTCCGAATCCGCGGCATCGTGACCTGCGGCCAGGGCCTCGAGTTGGCTTTCTTTTTCCTCAAGCGCGCTGCGCACGGTGGCGAGCGTTGTTTCCAACTCCGTACCGCGCTGTCGCTCCGCGTCGAGCACCCCTTCCAACTCGGTAGCTTTCTGGCGCGCCTGCGCTACTTCCTCGGATTGCTTGGCATCGTGACCTGCGGTCAGGGCCTCGAGTTGGCTTTCTTTTTCCTCAAGCGCGCTGCGTGCCGAGGTCAGTGTCGTTTCCAGTTCTGAAACGCGTTGGCTCTGTTCTTCGAGGGTTAGCTGCAAGGTGCGGGCGGTCGTCTCCAACCCTTCCCGAACTTTCTCTCGCTGCGGCTCCTCGGCAAGATGTTGCTTGTACTGGTCCGCCTTTCTCGCCGCATAGCTCAATAGCTGCTGCAGCCTGGAAATGGCTTCCCCGGGCGCCAATTCCTCAATCTTTTTCACCGTCCCGCCGGACGGTACAATGACCATTCGCTTGCATTCGCGGCACCAGCCATCGCGGCCCGCGAAGGCATCGTCCATTCGCAACGTTGCCCCACAGTGTTGGCATGAGAAGTCAATCATTCTGGCAATTCCTCAGTCGTGCGGTGGCTACACCGCGCCTGACTCACTACTGAATCACCCCTTCTTCGCAGTATAAACCTACCATTTTCCGGCGATTTTGGCAAAGTGCCTCCCATGCGGGGACGAAACCCATCACGCTGGAGACCCGTCTTCCATGATGGGCCTATCCTTCCCTCCGCTATGTCTAACGCGCCACAGGCCCTTCCTGGATGTCCTTCCGATACCCATTGTCCGCCAAGAAGAATTCTCCAGGCTTTGCTGTTGAGTCCCCTGCGCGCTCCCGCGTACCATAGCGTCCATTCCAATCGTGACGGCAGGGAGAAATCATGGCGCGAAAATCTATCACCGTTTTGTGTGGTCCCAACGGCAGTGCGCGGGCGGGTCGAATCGACCAGCGGCTGCGGAAATCGGCGGGGTCGGCCCTGTTGCTGGTGCCGTCGGTGCGGCAGGCAAAACGACGGCGGGAGCAGTTTTTTGCGACGGAGGGCTGTCCCGGTGCGTGGGGCGCGCCCGTGCTTTCGCTCAAGGATTTCGCCCAGGACCTGGTATCGCGCGAAGGGGTTGTGGTCACCAATTTCGAATCGGGCTTTCAGCAGCGCCTCTTAATGGAACATTGCCTCCGGGAAGTGGCGGTGGAACTGCCCGAAACCTCGCTCGTGCGCATTCGCCAGACACCGGGCCTGATTCGTCATCTCGTGTCGGTGGTGAACGATCTCAAGCAGGCGGCCATCGAGCCCGATGTGTTTGTCACGCGGCTGGAGAAAGCCGAGTACACCGCCTCGTTGGATGAGGGCGTGGCGGCCGTCTATGCCCTGTACCAGGAGGCCATGCAAGAGGCGGGATTGTACGACGTGCCCGGGCTCTATTGGCATGCCGACTATTTCGCAGGGCAGGGGCGCCCGAAGGTGTTGGAGGGGATTGATACCCTCTTGCTGGATGGCTTTGACGACTTTACGCCCTCGGAATTTCGGTTGCTTCACTCCTTGTCCGATCAGGTGGAGCGGATGGAGATTGGGTTGAACGTGGAGCTGGCGCCCGATCGGCAGGACCGCTATACCCTCACGCTCCATACGCTCCGTCAGTTGCAGGAGCACTTTGATTGCCAGGTGGTGGAGTGTGAAGCGCCTGCGATGGCATCGTGGTCGGACTTCGCGGCCCAGCGCATTTTCTGGCGCGAAGAACCGGTCGTGCCGGAGAACCTGAAAGCCAACTTGACGATTGTGCCCTGTAGTGATGGGGTCCATGAAGTGGAGACCATCGCCCGTCGGGTCAAGAAGCGCATTGTCGATGAGGGGGTGTCGCCGACCGACATTGCTGTGGTCTATTGGAACATGACGCGGGTGGCGGACACCCTGCGCTCTGTCTTTCGCTCCTTTGGGATTCCGTGCCAACTGGCGACCCAGCGTACCCTTTCGGAAAGTCGATTGGGCCGCACCTTGCAGCATCTCTTTGCCACCACCGATTGGGAGCGCGAAGGGATTCTGGAGTTGTTGGAGGGGCCCTATCTCGCTTCGGTGATTGGTCCCGTGCCCGAAGCGGCGGCCTATTATGCCCAGCGCGCCCAGATTCTCGAAGGGCACAAGGACTGGCTCTACCGACTGGAACGGCTCAAAAAGCAGGTGGAGCGGGGTGAGCGGGAGGATGCCCGTGCCTTGCTGAAACGACACCCGGAGGCGGTGGCGGAGATGGATGGGCTGCTTTCGGTTATAACGGCGCTGTCGGAAGTCCAGCAGCTACTTCCGGAGAAAGCCACCCAGTATGACTATGCGGTGTTGTTGGATGAGCTGTTGAAAAAGCTGACGCCGGTGGAGCGCAACGTCTACCTGGAAGAAGAAGATCCCCCGGCACGGGAGGGTATTCGAAGTCTCCTGGAGTTGCTTGCCGATGCGCCGGGCAGTGATGTGGTGGCGATGGGACGGGACGAGTTTCTGACGCGCTTTAACCAGGGGCTGGAGGAGTTGTCCTTCAGCCTGCCGGGTGCGGCAGGGGGCGTGGCCTGTCTGGATGCCAGCCAGGTACGTAATGAGCGATTCGCCCATGTCTATGTGGGGGGGCTGAACGAGGGCCAGGCCCCGGCACCCCCTGCGGGGAACGCCGTTTATCCAGAGCGGGATCGGGAGCGCCTGAACGAGGCCCAAATTCCGATTGAAAGCAACCAGGAACACCATGCCCGTCAGCGCATGCTCTTTGGTCACGTTCTGGAAAGTGCCGACGAAAGCCTCTGTCTGTCCTGGCAGCTGGTGCAGGACTCCGGCCGCGAAGCGAGCCCGAGCCCTTTCTTGACCGACGTACGCGAACTGTTTCCCCCGTCTCTGGGGGTGGTGGAACCTTACCCCAAGGCGGATAGCTTTCTGCCCGAGCCCGACGTATTGGCCTGCCAACGGGACGTGATGAATCGGGCCCTTTACAGTGCGCCGGAATTGGTCGAGGCCTTCTCCGAGTTGTGCGCGCCGGGCGTCGTCGGTGCGTCCGTGGAAACATCCCGCCAGTCAGATGGTGCCTTCGGCCCCTTCGATGGGGTGCTAACGGACTCGGCCCTGGTCGAAAGCATTGCCGCCGCCTATGGGGAGTCCCATGAATTCAGCGTGAACCAACTGGAAACCTGGCTGTCCTGTCCCTTTAATTTTTACGTGAATCGGGTGCTCCACCTCGAAGAGGGGGGCGCGCCCGATAGTGCCGTGGGGGCCCTGATTCGTGGGAGCCTGCTCCACGATGTGTTGGAGGAGTTCCACCAACAGTTTGCCGGATTGCACATCCGGGATATCGGCTTGGGCAAGGCGGATGAAAGTATGGCCGAGCTGGTGGAAAAAGCCTTTGATGCCTATGACTGGAACGAATGTGCTGCACCACGCGGTGCGGTCTTGGCGGAGAAGATGCACCTCCTCCGGCGTCTGCAGCGCTATCTTCGCGTGGAGCACGCCCAGGAAGAGGAGCAGCCGTGGAAACCGACCTGGTTTGAAGTGGCCTTCGGCCGCAGTGCTTCGGCCGAGGGGGATGCCCCGTCGACGCCCGAGCCCTTCGTCATGGCGGGCAGCGCGGGGCCCGTCCGTTTCACCGGTAGAATTGACCGCATTGATCGGGATGGGGACCGGGTTCGGCTGATTGACTATAAGTCGGGAAGCGTGCCCGCCGCGGGCGAGATAACGGGCGGCCAGTCGATTCAGCTTTCGGTCTATGCCGAGGCCGTGGAGCGTCATGTGCTGCCCGATACGGAATGCGTGGAAGCCCGCTATCTTGCCGTGGGCAAAACGGAGCGCCGGGAAGCCCTGGGCCTGGCGGGGAAAGGCAAATGGCCGGACCGTGTCGGGAATATGCACGAGTCCATCGCGCGGGCCGTGGCCGGTATACGGCGGGGTTATTTCCCCCCAGAACGGGGGGGTAAGACCTGCTTTGGTTGTGGCCAGGTGCGGGCCTGCCGCCATGAAGATGCCCGGATTGCCCGAAAACTGGGCCTTCCGGAAACGGACGGGGAGGAAGGGGCATGAAGTACACCCCACAGCAACAACAGGCGATTGAATCGCAGGCACGCTATCTTTGTGTGGATGCCGGTGCCGGTTCGGGGAAGACCCGGGTCCTGGTAGACCGCATTGTCTATCTCTTGAAAACGGGCCAGGCGCGCTTGGAAGAAATTGTGGCCATCACCTTTACGGAGAAGGCGGCGCTGGAAATGAAAGAGCGCCTGCGGAAAGCCTTCCGCCAGATGGCGCCGGACGATGACCCCGTTGAATTCAGTCAGTGGCGCGATTTGGAGCGGCGGGTGGACACGGCCCACATCACGACCATCCACGCTTTTTGCGCCCGGCTACTGCGGGAGAATGCCCTCTTCCTCGGGCTTGACCCTGATTTTGGACTCCTTTCGGATGCGGAAAATGCCCTCATGTTGCAGGAAGCCGTCGAGTCGGTCATGATTCGGATGCTGGAGAAAAACGACCCGGCCATGTTGCGGCTGGCCTCGGCCCATACCCTGGGCGAACTGCAGGGGCTCTGCAAATCCCTCTTGCTTAACCGTGGCGTCGTTGACCGGATTCGTCGTCGGGGCGGCATGGATACGCCCGATTCCGTGGAGGCCACCTGGCAGGCCCAGGTGGCGGCCGAGCAGTCCCGCTACTTGAGCGAACTGGGACGAAACGCCCGGGTGAATACCTTACTGCAGGCCCTGAAGACCTATGTGGGCCTGTGTGATGATCCCGATGAAGGAAGGGAAGTCTGGCGTCATGCCATGGTGGTGGCCTTTGAAGCTATGCAAGGGGGCATGACGGCGGAAGAGGCCGAGGTGGCGCTCCGGGGATTTCTGAAAAATCCCTTCGGAAACGGGAAAAAGAAGCTGTGGCCGTCACCCGAAATTTACGACGATTTGGCGGCGCTGCAAAAGAAGGTGACGGAGTTTGCCAAAGATGCCCTTCTCGATGACGTCCTGTCCGGCGGTGCGGAGGGGGCGGTGGCAGAATCCGCCCAACTGACCAGTGATTTGCTCCAGCTCGACGGCCACATCAACAGTGCCTATGAGCAAGGTAAAGAGGCCGCGAGTCTGTTGGACTTTGACGATCTCGTGCTCCTGGCCCTCAAGGTGTTGCGCGAAAAAGATACCATTCGCCAACAGACCGCCAAAGGCATCAAGTTTCTTCTGCTGGATGAGTTTCAGGATACGGACGGGCAGCAGTTGGAGATTGCCCGATTGCTCCATGATGAAGCGGAGGGGCCCGCGTTGTTTATCGTGGGCGACCCGAAGCAGTCCATCTATTATTTCCGGGGCGCGGAAGTCGAGATTTTTCAGAATGAGCGCGCGGCGTCGGAAGAGTTGGTCCGTCTGGATAGCAATTTCCGGTCTTTGCCCGACGTGCTGGGTTTTGTTAATGACTTTTTCAAAGAGTCCAACCTGTTGTGCGCCGTAGAGCAGTATCAGCCCATGCAAATCGGCCGGGAACGCCTGGGCGGAGCACGGGTGGGTTTCATCCTGAGTGACCCGCCGGAAGGGGAAAACCCCAAGAAATGGCCCGTCTACGCCTATCGGCAACGGGAAGCCGCCCAGATTGCCGCCCAGATTGCGGCTTTGTGTGCACCGGATAGTGACGCCACGGTGTGCGATGAACACACGGGCGAAATGCGTCGGCCGGACTATGGCGATGTGGCCCTCCTCTTCCGTGCGACGAGCAACGTGGGCCTCTACGAAGAAGCCCTCCGGAAGGCGGGAATTCCCTATACCGTCGTGGCGGGTGCGGGCTTTTACGAGCGGCAGGAAGTCGTCGACGTTATCAATATCCTCAAGGTCCTGGCAGACCCCTGGGACGAAATGGCCCTGCTGGCCTACCTGCGCGGACCCGTGGTGGCCCTGTCCGACGATGACCTGGTCCGACTGTGTCGTCAGGGCACGCTGACGGATATGGCCCTGGGCGATTCCCTGCCCACGGGCCTGGATTACCCCGAGCGGCTGACCCGGGCACGCGACGTGTATGAGGCACTCCGTGACCGCCTGGCCGGCCCCCTGCCCGAGTTGGTGGATCACCTGTTGGACATTACGGGGTTGGAAGCCATCCTGTTGAGCCAGTTCCTGGGCTTGCAGAAGGCGTCCAACGTGCGGAAGCTCGCCAACCTCGCGCGGGAGCAGGCCCGCCGTGGGGCGTTGTCGTTGCGTCAGTTTGTCAATTACCTGGATGAAGTGCACACCTATCAGATTCGAGAGGGGGAAGCGGGACTCCAGCCCGACGGTGCCGGCTCGGTGACCCTCATGACGATTCACAAGTCGAAGGGCCTCGAGTTTCCCGTGGTCTTCCTGCCCGATATGGCGCAACCGAGCAAAGGGTCGAAGGAGCATACCCTTCAGCTTCACCGTCAATTGGGGATGTCCCTGCGCCTGTCGGGGGATGACGGGAATCGAATGGATACGCCCCTGGGCACGCTCATCAAGCGTCGCATCAAGGAAGAGGAGGGGGCCGAGTCTGCCCGTGTGCTCTATGTGGCCCTGACCCGCGCGCGCGACATGCTCTATCTGTGCGGCAAGGCCAACGCGCCGCTGGGTTCCTGGTTCCACGCCTTTGAAGGAATTCACGGCTTCGACGCCGGGGCCCATGGACATCTTTTTGACGGCGCAAACTGGCAGGCGGAGCTCATCCGAAATCTACCCGAAGTGCGGGGTGCGGCACCCAAACGCCTTGGAGAGTCGGACAGCGATATAGACTCGGTGCGCCGTCGTATCACTCCTGTGGAGCTTCCCGAGGCGTCGTCACCGACCATTTCTGTGTCGCGGCTCTTGACGCTCTTGTGCAGCGATGAAGGAGCGGGAGACGAGCGGCCCGACGAAGACCAGCCCCGAGTAGAGCGGGACAGTAGTTTCGCCATGGACCGGGGGACCTTGGTTCACCGCATGTTTGAGGTGTGGGATTTTGCGGGCGAAGACCTGCCCGATATCTCCCGGCTCATCCGCGATGGGCGTCTGGGCTTGGGTGCGCGGGAGGAGTTGAACACCGACTTGCGCGCCATCGCCCAATGGTTTCAGGCCTCCGAGTTGGGTGCGCGGTTGGCAACGGAAACCAGCCTCCAGCGGGAAGCGCCCTTCAGCCTGCGAATCGGCGACACCATCGTCAACGGCACCATCGACCTTGTGTTGGCAGACGGCACCCTGGTGGACTACAAAACGGGTAAGATGAAGCCGCAAGGGGCCGCCCGTTATGAGAAGCAGTTGCTGCTCTACGGGGCGGCGCTCCGGGCACTCACGGGCAAGACGCCCCAGCAGGGCGTGTTGGTCTATGTGGATGCCCAGGAGACGGTGGAGGTGACCTTCATGGCGGAGCGGATTGATGCGGTGTTGGAG
>JAUIMA010000169.1 GCA_030432675.1 Candidatus Hydrogenedentota bacterium
AACTCGCGTTCACCGGCACATCCGTGAAGGGGTCATCCGGATAGCCGTTACCATCCGCATCGTTATTCTCCGATGCGACGGTCAGCGCAATCGCTTCTTCCATGGCATTGACCGAGTCATACATCAGATTGGCGGACGCCTGCGACTCCGCCACCGCATTGATCAAGGCGTAGATCAGAATGGCCGTCTGCGTGCCTTCCGCATTGGGAATAAAGCTCGTCAGCGTCAGGTTAGACGCAAAGTCGTCGGGGAAGCCGTCTTCCGATACGACCCCATCTGCACCCGGGGTGTAAACTCCGGGATTGGTCGACCAGGGCGCACGTGCTTCGGTCTCATCATTGGCCGGGTTGGCCACATAGGTCACCGTCGTATCATTGCCTGCTCCCGGCACCGTGGCGCTGAGCAGCACTTCCACGCCGCCGATGTTAGACGTGGGCACAATTATCGTGTCCCCGTCTTCATAGGGCAGTGACTCCAATGCCGTTCCGACACCTTTGTCATAGAGGGCTCCCCCCTGATTCATCAAAATCAGGTCCAGGAACTGGCCAAAATCGATTTGACCCTGGTCGCCCGCAGCACCGACGCGCGCTGCATCGTGGGACGGCACAAGGCCGATCACAAACGCAAGTACTACCATCATGCTTACGAGCGACGCAAGCATTAGTTTCTTGCTGATCCCCATTCTGGCTTCTCCTCTACACCGTTGTTCTTATTGGCGGATTGTCTGCAATCGTCCGCGTTTTCGGACGAATATTTACAGGAAAATAGACGATATTTATGTCACACCGTAGTCACCGGTGCCACACCACAACATTCCCAATGGAAACACGCCCACCGTCTCCGCGGTGGGCAGACATGACGCGACCCGGTCAGTTTGCCTAAGTATAGTGAACCACTTAGATCCTGTCAACACTTTATCGGAAAGGGCTTGACTTTCGAGCCGATTATCACAGTATTCGTTTGTTTCTGCCCCATATAAGCCCGCGCTACGACAACGCCGTGCCGCGACGCCACTTGGTCTGGTACATGATCAGGTAAAACAGCGCTGCTCCCATAAACAACACGAGCCCAATGGTCTGGCTGACCGTCATTCCCATGATAGAACGCACACTGTCTCCCCGGAAGGCTTCGGTCGTAAAGCGCAGGATGCCATACAAAAGGGGATAGAGAAAAATGATGGAGCCGTCAAACTTTTTATGCTTATAGGCGAAACGCATGACAAGGAATATGCCGAAAAGCCCCAGCGACTCATAGAGTTGGGTCGGGTGGACGGGCAGGGGATGCTCCGCACTGCGCGTGATGAGCCCTTCTTCCACCTGCCGCTTCCAGGCCAGGCTATACCGTGGAAAGACCACCCCGGTGGGGCCGTCGGTGTGATATCCCCAGCAACATCCGTTGAGAAAACAGCCCAACCGGGCGATGGAGTGGCCCAGTGGCAGGAAGGGCATCCCCACATCGCCCATACCAAGCATGGACGCCCCAACGTATTTAAAGTAGGCAAGTGCCCCAATCACACCGCCGATGAGTCCGCCGTAGTAGACCATGCCGCCTTCCCAGATAAAGAAGACCCGATACCACTCATAAGGATTGCCTTCGTTGTCGGTCCACGTCAGGCCATATTGGAGGTACCAGTATATCTTGGCTCCCAACAGGGCACCGAAGAAGATCCAAACACCCCCGGCGGGCGTCACCGGATAGGGGTTCTCGAGCTTGTAATTTTCGCGAACGGCACCCAACACCCCGACCAAAAAGGCCAGGGCCAGCCCCACGGTATAGGCGTGGAATTCCAGGGGACCGACTTCAAGCAGGGTAGGATACATGCCGCAATAGCCTCAACACGATAGTAAATCGCTGGGTTAGCACCCCAACGGGGCAAACTCATTCCAGTTCCGCGCCGATTGTGGCACAGTTCCCCGCCCTGTTGCGAGCTAAGCGCCCTCGGTGTGGTGCCGATAGCGCACCGAGTACCGCGTGGCACCCATCACAACCAGGAGCCCGAGAAGGAGGAGTAGGGTACCCCCGGATTCCACTCGAGGCACCAGCGATGCAGCCTGCTCCCGTTTTGCCTGCACCCGGAACCCCTCGGCCGAGTTCGCGGTGAGCGAACCCTGACAGCCCTCGGGCGTGCGGGCGCGCACCCAATAAAAGTAACTGATTTCCGTCACTTGATCCGGCGTGGTGCACCCCTCTCCTGGCACCACAACGGGCACCAGGGCCGAAACATCGAGGAACGAAGTACTCGTCTGCCATTCCGTGCCCAGGGCCAGGGCCGATGCGGCATTGTTTACCGTGTTGCGATAGACCCGGTATTCGGCACCCGTCGTGGCCACGGCCGACCACCCGATCTGCACCCCATCACTCCGGTTCTGCGTTGCCGTCACACCCGCAGGCGTTCCCGGCGGGTCACAGCCGATTTCAATCACGGCATCGTTAAACCCATAGGTCAGGGCCCCGCCGTTGGCATCCGAAGCCGAGGTCGATGCGGGGGTAACCCCACCGCTGCCATCAGGAATCACAATGGCGTTATCGGCCGTCAGCCCCATCACATCGGTCATGGTGCCATTATCCAGCCCATTGGTTACCGTAAAGGCCACCGTAAACAGCGTGCCCGCCGTAATCGCCGTGGAGTCCTGGCTGAAAATCACCACGCCAAAAACGCCCTGATCGTGGTGTTCCTGGGAATCAAAGCTGAATCCCGAAGCCACCAGACTCTCGGAAGGACGCACCGCCCGCCGCATCGTGATGGCATTGCCGTCGTCATCCAGCACGGGCTCCGTGGGCTCAAAGCTCTGAAGAATGAGTTCATATTCATTGGAGTTGGGCGTCAGCGTCTGGGGATCATAGGCCAGAAAGACTATCATCGAGGTCGGCGAATCCCCTGCGACTGCCATGGAAACCGTGACCTCCACCGTGTCGCCGGGCTGCGCGGTTGTTGCACCAAGGCTGAGTGTTATATCATTTGGATCCTGTGCGGCAATCGTCTGGGCACCCCCCAACGACCCAATTGCCACACCCAAGACGACGAAACGTGCCATAACGGCAGCGATACCATTCCAAACCATGCAGGTACTCCTTTAATCGTGTGTGAACGGCCTAGCCTAATGCGCCACCGCCCGTACAGTCAACTTCTGACTGAAACGTCGCGTGTCCAAATCGCGTGTGCTCCTGTGGCACGCGCCTGTTGCACCTGCCCATGATACCCGTAACCTGCGCTCATTGCAGCCTCAAGATTATGGTACCCCCTACGGTACAAGGTAAACAGGGGGTTTGTTTCAATTGCGGCCAGCCCCTGAGTATTCCCACGGGCCAGGATATGGAGCGCCACTTCAATCTTCAGTTTGAACAAGGCGACAAAATCGCCGATCGCTACATGATTGAGCAACACGTGGGCAAGGGCGGCATGGGTGTGGTCTATCGGGCCCACGACACCCTCGTAGACGAGACCGTCGCCCTCAAGTTCATGAATCCCAAGCTCTTGCGCACATCAAAGGGCAAGCGCCTCTTTATCCAGGAAGCCCAGATAGCACGGCGTCTCCGCCACGAAAATATTGTGGCCGTCCACGATGTGAGCTGGACCAATGAAGGCATCCTTTATCTCTCCATGGAATTCGCCGAAGGACAATCCCTCCGCGCCTTCCTTCGTAAACAACGTATTGACCGCCGTTACGTTGACGTGCGCCTTTGCGTCACCTTCGTTACCCAGATGCTTCGGGCACTCGAAAACGCGCACCGCACCGTAATCCACCGCGACATCAAACCCGAAAATCTCATCCTCCTGGCGGGAGAGCGGGTCAAAGTCCTCGACTTCGGATTGGCCAAAGCCGTCCAGGAAGAATTTCTGAAGACCGAGCCCGACGAGCAGAAGTCGAACCAGATCGTGGGCACCCTTGCCTACGCCGCGCCGGAACAGCGCCAACGGCGGACCGTAGACCCCCGCACAGACATTTATGCCGTTGGTCTCGTTTTCCGTGAACTGCTCACCCTCCGCACGCCGATGGACGAACCCGTCACCGTGGAACAGGTGCGGGAAGATGTTGCGCCGTCCATCCTGCAGGTGCTCAAGAAGTCACTGCACGATGAAAAAGAACACCGGTGGCAGAATGCCCGCGAGTTTCGTCGGGCCCTGGAAGGGGCCTTCAACGACTCCTACCGGCGCCTCACCGAGCGCGTGGAAATCAGCACCGAGCGTGGGGCCGTGTCTACAGAGAACATGGTCTTCATGGAGGGCGGCAACTTCCTCATGGGGAACGACAGTTTTCGGGAGTCTGCCCCGGAGGAAGAGGTCTACGTGGCGCCCTTCTGGATCGACGCCTACCCCGTAACCGTCAAAGAATACAGCGAATTCATCGCCGCCACCCAGGCCCCTGAGCCCAAATTCTGGCGCGACGCCCAATACAATGGTCCCGACCAACCCGTCATCGGCATTACCTGGCAAGATGCCCAGCGCTATGCAGAGTGGGCGGGCAAACGCCTCCCCACGGAGACCCAGTGGGAATTCGCCGCCCGGGGCAAGGAAAATCGCACCTATCCCTGGGGAAGTCTTCCGGCCGATACGACCCGGTGTAACTTCGACGACTACCTCAGCATGCCCTCCATTGTGACCATGCACGAGGACGGTTGCACCCCCGATAAGGTGTATGACCTGGCCGGTAATGTAATGGAGTGGACCCTCGACCCCTTCATTTCTTATAAGAAAATACGTCAGGAGCCGGACATCATCCTGGATGCACCACGCCGTGCCGTGCGGGGCGGGTGCTTTAACTCCCCCCAGGAAGACCTGCGCACCTATGTGCGCCGGGGCGTTTTTCCCGAGGCCCAGCTCCCTACGGTCGGCTTCCGCTGCGTGCTACCCGCCGGGGCCTCCAGCTTCTCCTGACCGAAGCGATGGACTCCACCCCGCAAGGGGCAGCAAAATCTCGTTTGCAATGACGACCGTCCAACCGCTAAGCTGTTCCGATTGCTCTTCCCAATCCGGTGGAGGGCGAAAGCCCAGGGCGACGCGCTGGGCCCGTTAGTTCAGACACAACCGCAAGGAACTTTTCATGAAACTCGCTATCCACTGGCGTTCCATTTTTCTTGGAGCCGCCCTCATTGGCGCGCCGCTCATTGTCAGCGCGCAAGACGAGAAAGCCCCCGCTGTGAATCTTGACTCCGACACCGCAAAACAGAGCTATGCCGCTGGCGTTAACGTGGCCAAGAGCATCACCGGCCCCGGCGTCGAAATCGACCTGGAAGCCTTCCTCGCCGGTTTCAAGACGGCCTATAAAGATGAAGACCTCGCTCTGAACGAAGACGAAATCCGCGCGGCCCTCATGGGCCTTCAGCAGAGCATGCAGGCTGCTGCCCAGCAGAAGCAGATGGAACAGGGTAACGCCGCCATGGCAGAAGGCAAAGCCTATCTGGAAGCCAACGCCGCGAAAGAAGGCGTGAAGGTCACGGAGAGCGGCCTCCAGTATAAGGTCATCAAGGAAGGCGACGGCGCCTTGCCCACCGGCGAAAACACCGTCAAAGTGCACTACACCGGCACCTTCATCAACGGCGAAAAGTTCGACAGCTCCGTGGACCGTGGCGAGCCCGCCGAATTCGGCGTGACCCAGGTCATCAAAGGCTGGACCGAAGCCCTTCAGATGATGAAGGTCGGCTCCAAGTGGGAACTCACCATCCCCAGCGAACTTGCCTATGGCCCCGGCCGCCCCGGCATTCCGCCGAACTCCGTGCTGCTCTTCGAAGTTGAGCTCATCGAAATCGTGAGCTAAGCACCCCATTCAGATGCTATTCAATGGCCGCCGTGGACCCCACGGCGGCCATTTCTGTACTATGGGGGCCAACAATGCCAACCCCACACCCCATCCAGGAGCCCCACCCGTGATCCCCAAACTCAGTATCGCCCTGGCACTCTGCAGCCTCCTGTGCGCCACCGGAGGACCCCTCCTTGCTCGCGCACAACTCATCCCGTCCATGGTGGGTATGGGACTCTTCTTACTCAGCGGTCTCGTGGGCCTGGTCGCCATTGGGGTTGCGCTGGTGGCCGCCGTCCGATTTCAGGCTTATCTCCCCGCCATGATTGGGGTGCTGGGACTCCTCCCCCTCCTGGCTGTCATCGCCACCACCATCCAGAGCACCCGATACCCCGCCATCAACGACATTACCACCGACCTGGAATCGCCCCCCGTCTTCAAACGCGCAACGGAACTGCCCCCCAACGCGGATCGCGATATGTCCTTTCCAGCAGCCTTCGTGGAGCCCATCAAAGTCCACTACGACGACCTGGCAACGCTGCCGCTGAACGCCGCCCCGGAGATCGCCTACCGTCGGGCGCGGGACATGGCCACCCAGGAACCCTTCTATTGGGAAATTACCCGGGATGACGAAGCGACGCTCACTTTCGAAGCCATCGACACCACCCGCATATTCCAATGGAAAGACGACATCATCCTCCGCGTCCGCCCTGACGGCGAAGCGGGCAGCTACGTGGACATGCGCTCCAAGTCGCGGGACGGCAAAAGCGATCTCGGCGCCAATGCCACACGGATACGCCGTTTTTTCGAGGCACTCAATTACTGACCTGGCATCGGGTCCTTACAGGGCAACCAACTGATACACAGCCCCCGCTCCGTGATCCACGAGATAGAGTTCGCCCACGCCATCTTCACCAAATGATGCCACGTTCTGCAGCGTGATGTTCCCGCTGTTCAAGCTGTCTGTCTCATCGGTAACCGTCACCCCACCGCCCGGCTCACGCACAAGGGCATAGACTTTTCCGGTGATAAAGTCGGCAAAAAAGTAGGTGCCCACCAGTTCGGGTATGGCCGCACCCCGATAGACATAACCGCCCGTGATGGATTGGCTCCCCACGTTGGCATAGACGTGAATGGGGTCCACCGCGCCGGGCAGGTCGCAGTTGCTTTCGCCCGGGCGGCACTGGTCGCCCTCCCGAACCCGCCAGCCATAATTCTCACCGCCCGCGCTGTCAGCCGACTGAACATTAATTTCTTCCAGGGCATTCTGCCCCACATCCGCCACCCACAAATCGCCCGTCTCCCGGTCGAAACTGAAGCGCCACGGATTACGCAGCCCATAGGCCCAGATTTCGTCCCGAACCGCCCCATCACTTACGAAGGGATTGTCGGCGGGAATGCCATAGGGGTCACCGTTGTCCACATCAATGCGCAGCAGCTTCCCAAGCAGGGTATCGAGGGCCTGCCCGTTGTTGCCAGGGTCATTACCACTTCCCCCATCGCCCGACGCCACATAGAGATAGCCATCGGGACCAAAAGCCAGCATACCGCCGTTGTGGTTACTGTAGGGCTGTTGGATGGTGAGCAAGATTTTTGCGGTGCTCGGGTCGCCCCGGTCTGGATCTTCCGCGTAGGCACAGTAGAGCGCCACCACCGTGTCGTGGTTAGCATCAGTATAGTTGACGAAGAAAATACCGTTGCGTGCGTAGTTCGGGTGGAAGGCCAGGCCCAGTAAACCACGCTCCCCCGTCCCTGAGCCGATCAACCCGGAGAGGTCGAGAAAGGGCGTCTCGAGCACGGCGCCATCCTTCCGCAACAATATTCGGCCGCCCTGCTCGACGATAAAAAGGCGATTCGATTCTCCGGGTGGCGCGGTCACATAGAGAGGACGGCTAAGCCCTTCGGCGACGGCCTCCAGGCGCATCATCGTGCCCTTCGACGGAGTGGAAGGACCCGGATTGTAGGGGCAGGAACTCAGCATAAGGACGAACAACGCGACCAGTGCCCACAGGGGGTTTCGAATCATGGGAACAACTCCATCATGGGTTCGAACGACAACGCCGGAACGTTTCCCCGTTACGATGCCGCGATCATCTTAAACACGGTGCCACCCCCGTAGTCTACGACATAAAGTTCGCCATTGGCATCTTCGCCGAAGGAAGCCATATTCGCAGGTCCAGGCGCGCCGCGCAGGATCGCCTCCCGCTCTTCGCTCACCGTTATGGAATCATCGGCGTTTCGACGCAAGGCGTAGATGGCACCCGTAATGTAATCTCCAAACCAATAGATGCCTGTCAGTCCGGGGAGAGCGGCTCCGCGATACACATAGCCGCCCGTAATCGACTGGCTTCCGAGATTAAAGTACTCATGAAAGGGTTCCACCCTATCAGCCAATTCACAGTTCACGGCCGCCGCACCACAGATTGAGCCCTCCCGGATACGCCAGCCATAGTTCTCACCACCACCACTGGACGCCGCCTGAAAATTTATTTCCTCGAAGGCAAACTGCCCCACGTCGCCCATCCACAGGTCGCCCGTCTCCCGGTCAAAACTGAAGCGCCAGGGATTGCGCACGCCATAGGCCCAGATCTCCGGACGGGCTTCCGTCATCCCCACGAAGGGATTGTCCGGCGGAATGGCATAGGGACTGCCATTGTTCACATCGATACGAAGTATCTTCCCCAGCAAGGTGTCGAGCGATTGCCCATTATTTTCGGGGTCGTTGGCACTCCCACCATCACCCGACCCGATGTACAGATAGCCATCGGGACCAAAGGCGATCATACCGCTGTTATGCGTACTGTATGGCTGCGCAAGGGTCCACAGCACCTGGGCCGAATTGGGATCCGCCTGATTCGGGTTGTCCCCACGGGTCTCATAGCGGGCAAGCACATTGTCCCCCTGGGTGTTGGTGTAGTTCACGAAGAACTGGCGGTTGGAGGCGAAGTCGGGGTGAAGCGCAAGTCCCAGGAGACCCCGCTCGCCCGCAAGGGAACCCACGAGGGACCGAATATCGAGGAAGGGCGGCGTAAGAAGTGTCCCGTCGTCGATGAGCCGAATGATACCAGCCTGCTCGACCACGAAGAGCCGGGAAGCATCTGCAGGCGCGGAGGTTAAGAAGAGGGGACGCTCCAGCCCCTCGGCCACCACTTCGAGGGAGACCAAAGCCCCGAGCGCGGGCTCGGAAGGCCCGGGCGCATAGGGACAGGACAGTTGCGAAGTGGCAAGGAGCAACATCAGTAACCCCATCCCCACCGAACGCCTCTTCATGACGATTCTCCCACGGTTTCGGGGCGAAGATGGGGTGCCGTCAATCCATTGCGCCACGCACCCACAAATAAACGTAACCCCATCGAGTAGTTTACCATCCCTTCCTTAATTCCCTGGGACTTCAAATAGGTGTCATACGCGTGAAAACCTACCCGCTGATAGAGCCGGTTCTTGATGCGATAACGCTCCTGGATTTCCCAACTCAAGGCCCCATCTTCCCGGGCACGCAGCGGAAGCGCCTCCCACGCCAGGCGATACACTTCGGGGTCAGGCTCACGTCGAATCAGGTCGAGGTAGATCCCCAGTGCGGTCGCGTAGCGGGCCAAGTCATCCTCCGCGTTCAGCCCCGCCAGATAACCCAAGAGCGTGGCTTCTGACTCTCGGTTGTAGCCCGCCACATGCCCCAACTCGTGGGCCGCCACCCGGGTGAACGTAGCGGGGTCCAGCGCCCCATCCACCCAGGGCTCCACGACGGGCGGCATACACATGCCCATGGTCGAGCTGATGAGAAAGGCACCCGGTATGGAAGCACGGACCTGCTCCGGCAAGTGAACGGGCGTCTCCCCCCGGGCGATCACCAGTCCCTCCATGGCCTCAGAAATTGCGGCGATCGCGCCCGCTGTATCTTCGCCCGATGCCTGATCCGCCGATTCCTGAATAATAGCCAGCAATTGAGATTGAAGCTGCCCCACCTCCGCCACCGTGGGCGGCGCCATATCCAGGGACCAACGCACCTCGACAGGACTCCGCTGATATCCCGCCCCCCAGGAAAGCAGCATCCAGAAGAGCAACACAATGCCCCATTGAACGACGTGGGCAACGAACCATCCCACGAACTGCCAGACGCGCTCTCCCTGCGCGCGTACGCGCCGGAACTTCACGGCTCCCTGCAATACGACCACCCCAAGCACCAGTGCAATCAGGAGGGATGAGAGCGAGACGGGCAATCGGTCCTGATGCCACACCATCACCGCCCCGACCATCCGAAAGAGACCCTGGCTATACCAGCGCTCCACCAGGTCACCGGGCGGCGGAAACAAGAGCCACGCCACCTCCAACAACAGCAGGCAGCCGATAAAACACCGCCACGGCGTCCAAATCTCTTTCCACCGCGCGCGCGGTCGCTCCGTTGTCATGGCACCCCTCTATAGCGCGTCGAAACACGATAGTGCTTTAACCGGGATGGCACCAGTCTATAGAATGGAACCCGGGCGGTCTCGCTTCAGCAGTTATTGCTGCCGGAGGACCACAACCGCCCATGCCCCGGCAATGGAAAGGTACCAGTCATCATGCTTGAAGTCAACGGCTTCCGAGGAATTCGCTACAACCCGGCACACATCACCCACATGAGCGATGTCATTACGCCGCCGTACGACGTCATTTCCACCGAAGAACGGGAAAGCCTGTTTGCACGCAGCCCCCACAACTTCGCCCGCTTGCTCCTGCCCGAAGAGCGTGATGGCCTCAGCCCCTACGAGGCTTCTGCCGCTGACCTTGACGCCTGGCTGGCTGACGGCATTCTCCAACAAGACGAAGAGCCCGCCATCTATCTGTTGAAACAACACTTTACCGACCTCGATGGCAACCCCCAGGTACGCCGGGGATTCTTTGCGGCCATTCGCCTCCCCGAGGCCAACGAAAACTATGTGCTCGGCCATGAGCGGACCTTTGCCAAGCCGGTGGAAGACCGGCTCCACCTCACCGCGGCCACGGAGGCCAATCTCGGTGCCGTCTTCGGGCTCTACAACGACCCCAACAACGCCCTCAGCCCCTTGCTTGACCAAATGGACAGCCGACCCGCCGACATCACGGCCGATACCATCGACGGCTGAAACGGCTTAACGATCAGGAACGTCGGTTCCGGTCGATCGCCCGTGAGGAGGCGTTCCGGATAGGCGGTGATGAAGATCACCGGAACTTCGAATGACTGCAGC